>NZ_BAAHSH010000037.1:0-96268 GCF_054660755.1 Faecalimonas hominis | reverse complement strand
GGGATAACGCATGTATTGAATCATTCCATTCCCTGATTAAGAGAGAATGGCTGAATCGGTTTAAGATTCGAGATTATGACCATGCATATCGTTTGATTTTTGAATATTTGGAAGCGTTCTACAATACGAAACGAATTCATAGTCACTGTGATTATATGTCACCAAACGATTATGAAGAGCTGTATCGTAGGCTTCAACAAGACGAATTGCAGTTGGCAGGTTAAGATGAGGAAAACCTCATTTTAACTTGTACTAAATCTTGACATAGGACCAAACGGAATACAGTTGGAGACTTGTACAAACAGATCCACATCCAAAAGGTAAAAAGAAAGATATTTCTTTAAGAGAAAAAGAAGAACTGATAAAAAGGGATACTCAAGAGTTTATTTCGTATACGGCAGGTAAAATGACTCTTAATGAACTATTTGATTTATATATGAGCGTGAAAAAATTGAATGCAGATACAGAAATAAACTACAACCAAATGTGGAATAAAAATGTCAGGGAAAGAACAATTCCAAACTCTGTAGAGATTAAAATGCTTAGAAAATACCATTTTGTAGAAATGTATAGAGAAATGCAAGAAGATGAGTGTGGGAATGGAACGATTATTCTTATAGGAAAAATAATAAATGCGTTATTAAATTTTGCTTGTGAGGAAGATTATATTAGAAAAAATTATGCTGTGGGAATTGTACGTAGTTTAAAAATATTTAGTCAGGAACGATTTTCTTTAACACTTGAAGAACAGTATAATTTTATGAAATTTATTTTAACACATAAAACTTATAAGAGATTTTACTGGATGTTTCTGTTTATGATAGAAACAATGTGTAGAGCAAGTGAATTGGCAGGGGTTACATTAGACGATATTGATGTTAAAGAAAAGGTATGGGATTTGAACCATCAATTAAAATATAAGAATTGTAATTTCTTTATTGCCAAGCCCAAGACACGCAAATCTGAAAGAATTATTCCGCTTAGTCAGGATGCGGTGAGAGCAGTAATTTCACAAAAACAAATTTTAATGAAAGAGGGAAAACTAGAAAACTATAAAGTTGATGGATATAAAAATTTTCTATTTCTTGATAGTAAAAATAATTTGATGACTGTAAATAAAATTGATTATTGGTTAAAGAAAATTGTTGAAGATTATAATAAGCAAGAAATGGATAAAGCAGAGGTTGAAAAAAGAAAGGCACAGTTACTTCCTAATATAACAAGTCATATATTAAGGCATACAGGATGTACAAGGGCAGCAGAGAGGGGAATGGATATTAGGGTGTTACAAGATATTATGGGACACAACAACATTAAAACAACCATGAAAGTTTATAACCATGTAGATGATGCCCGCTTACAACGAGAAATGGAGCGTTTAGATGCTTTAAGACTATCAGAAATGGCTTAAAAAATTTTACACCAATCAGTTTACACCAAAACGAATTTTACACCAATTTTTACACCAAATGAGTGCTGAGTTATGCAGATAATGGGTGTAAATAGAAACAACGGTTTTAAGCCATTTGCCGAGATATTCTGAGTTATGCGGAGCAATGATAAATTACCAATCCTTACAATTTTGTAAGATTTATAAGGAGAAATGTAAGTCAAATCTATGGCAGTACATTTCTTCTTTTTTTATAATAAAGAGGAAAGATAGAAAGGGGGACATAAAGATGTCAATTTTAGAAGTAAAAAATATAAAGAAAATATATACAACACGATTTGGAGGAAATCAGGTAAAAGCGCTCTCTGATGTGAGTTTTTCTGTTGAGCCGAGAGAATATGTCGCAATCATGGGAGAGTCCGGTTCCGGTAAAACAACACTGCTGAATATTTTGGCTGCTTTAGATAAAGCGACAAGTGGAAAAGTATTACTAAAAGGAAGGGATTTATCCACAATTAAAGAAAAGGAGATGGCGGCATTTAGAAGACAGAATTTGGGATTTGTTTTTCAGGATTTTAACCTGCTTGACACTTTTTCTTTAAAAGACAATATATTTCTTCCACTTGTGTTAGCAGGAAAGAAATATGATGAAATGGAGAAAAGGCTTATGCCGATTGCGAAAAAACTGGGAATAGAAAGTCTTCTGAATAAATATCCGTATGAAGTTTCAGGAGGACAGAAACAAAGGGCAGCAGTTGCAAGAGCGTTAATCACAAAACCGCAACTGATTCTTGCCGATGAACCGACAGGAGCGCTGGATTCCAAAGCGTCAGATGAATTGTTGAAATTATTTACGGAAATCAATCAGGACGGTCAGACAATTTTGATGGTAACCCACAGCGTAAAAGCGGCGAGCAATGCAAGCCGTGTGTTATTTATTAAAGACGGAGAAGTGTTCTATCAGTTGTATCGGGGAAACTTATCCAATGAAGAAATGTATCAGAAGATTTCAGATACATTAACGGCTCTGACTACAGGGGGTGACAGAATTGAGTAGTTCTATTTATAGAAAACTTGCGGTAACCAATATCAAAAATAATAGAAGGACATATGTTCCGTATATTATTACCTGTGTGATTACCGTAATGATGTTTTACATTATTTATGGACTGACAATGAACAAAGGGATTGGAGGTGTTCCCGGAGAAGTAACTTTTCGCGAAATGCTTAGCATGGGTGTGTCGATAGTTGGCATTTTTTCAGCAATTTTTCTGTTTTATACGAATAGTTTTCTTATAAAGCAGAGGAAAAAAGAAATAGGAATTTATAATGTATTGGGACTTGGAAAAAGACATATCGCTAAGATGCTTACGGTAGAAATGCTGATAATCGCACTGATAAGCCTTGTAGGCGGGATTTTGGGCGGAATGTGTTTTGGAAAATTAGTGTTCCTGATTATGCTGAAAATTCTTCATTTTGATGCACATATGGAATTTGCCATTGAGCCGAAGGCAATTGTGGGGACCATTCTTTTATTTTCGGGTATTTTCCTTGTAAGCCTGCTATTTAATTTTTTCCAGATAAGTTTGGCGAATCCGATAGAATTATTGCATGGAAGTAATCAGGGGGAGAAAGAGCCGAAAACAAAAATAATCATGACGATTATCGGTATTGTGTCATTGGGAATCGGATATTATCTTGCCCTGAGTACAGAAAGTGTAATGAATGCGTTAGGATATTTCTTTGTTGCTGTTATTCTTGTTATTATTGGCACATATGCTTTATTTACGGCGGGCAGTATTGCCTTTCTCAAAATGCTGCGAAAAAATAAAAACTATTATTATAAAACAAAGCATTTTACTTCTGTCTCGGGAATGATGTACCGTATGAAGCAAAATGCGGTGGGACTTGGAAATATCTGTATTTTAAGTACAATGGTATTGATTATGTTATCGACTACATTGGCGATGTATACCGGTTTGGAGGATATATTAAGCACAAGATTTCCGAAACAGTGTATTGTCATGGGCGATGTGGTCAAAGGAGAAGATAAGGAACAGATTATTCACACGATTGACAGTGGCGTGGAGAAAGCGTTGGAAACATATAAGTTGGAAGCGAAAGATGAAGTATCATATTATTATACGGAAACAGATGCGACTAAAGGGAAAAATACGCTTGTGACCAATATAGACGATATCGGACCTAAAACTTTGGACGTTTCTTCTTATTGTGGAGTTCGGTTTATGACGTTGGAAGAGTTCAATCAGGTTGAAAAGAGAAATGAAATACTTGGAGAGAATGAAATTCTTTATTACGGAGCAAAGGGAGATAATGTTTCGGGAGATGAACTGACGATTAACGGTGAAAAATTTCATGTGAAAAAAATGAAAATGAAAAATCTCGACAAAGAATTGCAGATGATGATTGATATGTATTATATTGTGATGCCGGATCAAAAAGCGATTGATACTCTTCTCGGAGATGATAAAACACAGAAAAATACAACAGAGTGTTATTATAAGAGTTTGGATTTCAAGGGAAGCAAAGAAAATATTATGAAAGCATCTGAGGAATTGAAAAAAAGTTTTCCGATGAATGCGGATACTATACGGGGAGAATTTAAAGAAACCGAAAGAGAGGAATTTTTCTCCTTATACGGCGTATTTCTTTTCTTAGGTCTTTTCTTCGGCGGTCTGTTCCTTATGGCAACTGTATTGATTATCTATTATAAACAAATATCAGAGGGTTATAGTGATAAGGAACGGTTTGCGATTATGCAGAAGGTCGGTATGAGCAAACAGGAAGTTAAAAATTCTATCAGAAGCCAGGTGATGAGCGTATTCTACCTTCCGCTTATCTGTGCGGTTATTCATGTGATAGTGGCGTTTAAAATCATTACAAAATTGCTTTCGGCATTTGCACTGGAAAATGTGAAACTGATTGCAGGGACAACAGCGGTGACAGTGCTTGTGTTTGGCATCTTTTATACCATTGTGTTTATGATTACGACAAAAGAGTATTACCGCATTGTAAAATAGGGAATGAAAAGTACATGAAACCATGTGTTTTGTGTACTTTTTTATTGTAAAACGATAGGGAGAGTGATATGATATTTTCTAGGCGACTTTTGAAAAAGAGAAGGAGAAAGAAAAATGGATATGTTTGTTGCAATTATTTGTTTAGTAATTGGGTTTGTTTTATTGGTAAAGGGAGCGGACTTCTTTGTTGATGGGGCGTCCTCCATTGCAAAACAGTTACATATACCGGCTGTAGTCATTGGGCTTACCATTGTTGCTTTCGGAACGAGCGCTCCCGAACTTGCGGTGAGTGTATCGGCAGCAATGAAGGGGAGCAATGATATTGCCATTGGAAATGTTGTCGGTTCCAATATTTTCAATCTGCTGATTGTAGTTGGAGTAAGTGCCTTTATTTATCCTCTTCATGTAAAGAAGAGTATGATTAAAAAGGACTATCCAATCTCCATTATTGCGGCAGTATTGCTTGGTGTTCTTGCTATGGATACACTGTTTGGCAAGACGAGTATGGAACTTAGCAGAGTGGACGGAATTATTTTACTTGTCGGTTTTGCAGTTTTTATGTATCTGGCGATACGCGAAGGATTAAAAGGAAGAGCGGAACACAAGGAAAGCGGAGAAGAGATAGAAGTAAAATACACCCTTGGCAAAAGTGTTCTTGTATGTATTATCGGTTTGGCGGGAATCATTATCGGTGGAAATATGGTTGTAGACGGAGCGAAAGAGATTGCAAGGGCATTTGGACTGAGTGAGGCGTTTATCGGACTGACTATTGTTGCTTTTGGAACATCTCTTCCGGAACTTGTCACATCAATTGTGGCAGCGAAAAAGGGAGAGAGCGATATTTCACTTGGAAATGTTGTGGGCTCAAATATTTTTAACATTTTCTTTATTTTAGGTGTTTCAGGAACGATTCTTCCTATGGCGGTTGCCAATACATATTTATATGATATCGCCATTCTGATAGTAGTTTCCATTGTTTTCTTTATTCCTATCTGCAGGAAACAGAGAGTTTCTAAAGGTATGGGCGCGGCAATGGTTGCGACTTATGCAGCGTATATGGCATATTTGTTTATCAGATAATAAAAACCAGTCACTTCAAATGAGGTGGCTGGTTTTCTGTTATGCAAGGATTTCTTCCAGACAGTCGAGAAGCCGGTCGTTATCTTCCGGATTCATCAGGCAAAAGCGGATAAATTCGCCTTCCAAACCGACGAAAGAAGAACAGTCGCGAATCATCAGTCCTCTTTGAATGGCGTGGACGAATACGTCGTAGGAAGTCAGATTGTCCTTGCAGATTTTCAGTAAAATAAAATTTGCAGCAGGTTCGTACACCTGTATAAAAGAAAAGGCGCGAAGCCGTTTGCAGATACGCTTTCTTTCAGAAGAAATAAGCGAACGTGATTTTTGGATATAATTTTTGTCAGACAGAAGAAGTTCTCCTGCGTAAGCGCCGATACTGTTTAAACTCCATGGGTTTTTGATGGAATTCAGTTGTGAGAGGAGGCCGTTGTTTCCGGTAACACCGTAGCCAAACCGCAGTCCCGGTGCGGCGAAAAATTTGGAGACGCCCCGAAGTACAATCAGATTGTCAAAGGATTCTGTCAAAGGCATAGCGGTAATTTTATCCATATCCTCCACAAATTCCACGTAAGTTTCATCAATCATAACAAATATATGTTTTTCTTTACAGAAAGACAGAATCCGTGTCAGGTCATCAACGCATGTAGCGGTGGAAGTTGGGTTGTTTGGATTACATAAAATCAGTAAATCAATATTTTTCTCCAGTACTTTATATAAGGAAGACAGATTAAGAGAAAAATTTTCCTCCTGAGAAAGAGGGAAGTATTCTACTGTACCGCCGGATAAGGCAATCTCCCTCTCGTATTCGGAATAACTTGGAATGGGGAGTAAAGCGCGCCTTGGTTTCAATAATTGAATAAAAAGTGATATAAGTTCCGTACAGCCATTTCCGACAACGATATTTTGCGGGCAGACATGGCAATAGTGGGAAATTTGTTTTTTTAATGAACTGTAATCTCGGTCGGGATAAGATGAAATTATTTCCAGATGTTCCGCCAATGTATTTTTCACGGACGATGACAGACCGAGCGGATTTACATTTGCTCCGAAACAAATAATTTCTTCCTGAGGAAGATGAAAATATCGGGCAACTGCTTCTAAATCGCTTCCGTGAAACTGTTGTAATTTGCTCATATGAGAACCGCCTTTCGGATTAATATAATAAACTTGCCATAAATAAAAAAATAATGCTATAATAATATACATTATAGCGTGAAATTGATGAAATGCAATGCAAGAAACAAAAGAGTAGCAGGTGGATAGCATGAAAAATAAAATTAAAAGAATTTCAAAAGGAGATTTTGAAGTTATACAGCCGGACGTACAATTTTCGGAAACCCATATTGCGATGAGCGTCAGTGAAGGGGAAGTATATGAAGGAAGTTTTACGTTGCAGAACAGAAAAGAGGGGGATATTCGAGGTTTGATTTATCCGTCTTCCTTTCGCATACATTTTAAAGAACAGGGGTTTCAGGGAAATCC
This sequence comes from Faecalimonas hominis, assembly GCF_054660755.1. NCBI lineage: Bacteria > Bacillati > Bacillota > Clostridia > Lachnospirales > Lachnospiraceae > Faecalimonas > Faecalimonas hominis. The sequence goes on along the minus strand of NZ_BAAHSH010000037.1, from coordinate 89,275 downwards.
CGTAGAGATTCATTACACATTTGACGGTGCGGGAATGGCGCCGGGGGACGTGGAAAATGGGAAGTTTACAATAGTCTGCGATGGCGGAGAATATGATATTGCCTATACAGCCGTGATTGAACGGCCTTTTGTTATAACAGAATATGGGAAAGTGCAGACGCTCAAAGAGTTTAAGAGACTTGCCAAAGCAGATTTTTCTGAAGCTTGTAAATTGTTCCGTTCAAAGAAGTTTGCTGAGTTGTTGAAATATGAGGACAGCAGAATTACCGCTCTCTACGGCAATATGCGAAAATGGTCACTGGACGAGCAGGCGCTTGAAGAGTTTTTGGTAGGTATTAAGCAGAAAGAGAAAATTTATCTACTCTTTGATGAGGAAAAAGCGGAATTTTCTGATTATGAGGAGAGCAAAAAGGAAAGGGCTGTAGTTACAAAGAATACATGGGGGTATCTTTTAATAAAGATTTCTGCCTCGGGAGATTTTCTTCATGTTTCTGAAGAAAGTATTACGACAGAGGATTTTGTCGGAGAAAATTATTATTTAGAATATGTGATTGATGCAAAGAAATTACATGCAGGATATAATTATGGCGAAATTGTTGTGGAGACTCCGTATGAGACAGTAACGTATCCGGTAACCGTACATCAGCAGTCTTCTCATAGAGAAAAACACGGTGAAGAAAAACTTATGTTTGGCTGTCTGCTGAAAAGTTATATGGCCTGTGTTTCAGGTCGATTAGAATTAAAACAATGGACAAATCAGGCGGTTGAACTGGTTAGACAACTGCAGGAGATTGCGCCGGATAATGAGTTTTATGAATTGCTTATGGCTCACGTATATTTGCGCGGAGGGCGTAAAGAAGAGGGGAAATGGTTTTTAGAGAATTACAATTATAACCGTTTTGCCATCGGAAAGAAGACCGAAATAGGTTCTTACTACCTGTTTTTGACAGGGCTTTTGGCCAAAGATGAAAGCCATATCAAAAAAGTGACAGATGAATTGAACAAGGCATACGCAAAACACCCTGAATCATGGCAGTTGTTATGTATGATTTTAAATATAGATGTAAGATATCGTAATTACGGCGATAGAATCCATATATTACGGCAACAGTTTGAAAAGGGGGCAAATCAGATTCCTTTATATATTGAAGCGTACATTTGCTTTCAGGAGAAGAGTAGCCTTCTAAAAAAATTGGGCCAGTTTGAACTGCGAATATTGGATTTTGCAGCGAAATATTCCATGATTACAAAAGAATTGGCGCTTTATACGGCGAATCTTGCCAGTCAGGAGAAGGCGTATAAAGACAGATTATATCAGATATTGGCGCGTTCCTATCAGTTGTATCCTGAGGAGATGATTCTAAATGCAATCTGTACGCTGCTCATAAAAGGAGATAAAAAAGAAAAATCTTATTTTATCTGGTATGAAAGAGCGGTGGAAGCGGGACTTAGAATTGCAAAACTGTATGAATACTACATTATGTCTGCAGATAAAGAAAGAATGAAAAAACAGTTTCCAAGAACAGTCTGGTTATATTTTGTACACGGAAGTTCTTTGGATTACAAAAATACCGCATTCCTGTATGAGAACGTTCTGACTTATGAAGACGAGGAGAGCAGACTGTTTGCAAGTTATCGGGAACAGATGGAAGCGTTTGCGTGGAGACAACTGGAAGAGAGACGAATCAATGAACATCTGCGTCTGCTCTATAAACGTTTCTGCAATGAACCGGATTTAGATATGGAGAGAATGAGAGCCATTTATGATATTTCTCATGTATATATTGTGAAGACGGCTGCTCCCCACATGAAATATGTTCTTGTTATTGAGAAAAACGGTGTAATCAGCCAGCGTGTAGCGTATAGGAAAGAAGGAACGAAAATTCTTCTATATCACAAGACATCAAGAATCGTGTGGGAAGCAGATGACGGTAAGCATTATGCAGATTCGATTCCGTACGAACTGACACGACTTTGCTTTGAATCTCAGTTTGCAGAGATGTATAAGGACAAAGAATTATTGCTGGAAACGGGAGAAGAAGAAAATCAGACAGAGTTGACACTTGAAACAGTAAAGAGATATGGTATTGACTTTTTTGGGGAAGAGAAAGTGTTCCGTTTCTGCAGTAAACATATTCGAGAAGAGGAAAAAGAGGACGATTACCTCACCTATCTTTGTTTCTCACTTTTAGAGAGAGAACAGTATGATAAAGTGACGCTCACGTATTTGTCCGACTATTATTGCGGTGCAACAAAAGATATGAAAAAAGTCTGGAATGTGGCAAGGGGCTATGAAGTGAAAACGGACGCGCTTGCTGAACGGATTATTACACAAATGTTATATTCAGAAACGATGTTTAATGAAGAACAGATTTTTATGGATTATTATAGGGGAAGTGTATACTTCCGATTAAAACAGGCGTATTTGTCATATATTTCCCGGGAATATGTTGTGAAGGACAGAGAGACGAAAGAAGAGATTATACAGGTTATTCTGAATGAATATGAAAAGGGAACTGAACTTCCGGAAGTATGTAAAATAGCGGTGCTGAAATTTTATGCGAGTCATTCCTTTGAAAGTGAAGTTGAAGACAGATTAAAACTGTTTTTGCAGGAACTTTGCGACAGACAGCTTGTATTTCCGTTCTATTTAAAATATAAGGAGGAATGGTTGAGAGAAGTTCTATTGCACGATAAAATATTGATTCAATATCAGGCAAGAGAAGAGGGAAAAGTAAAACTTACCTATAAGTTAAACCGCGGTACGGTTACAGAACAGCTTCAGCCGGTTTACGCAAATATTTATGTTAAAGAATTTGTCTTATTTAATAAGGAAAGTCTGACGTATACATTCAGGGAACAGGCAGGGGAAGCGATTATCTGCGAAGAAAGCGGTGTGTGCAGACAGGAAAGAAAAGTTGAACCGGTTGGAAAATACGGGCGCCTGAATGCCATGTGTAAAATGGAAGGGGACGAATTGAAAGATTCTCTTTTCAAATACCAACTGGAAGAAAAAATGGCGGAAGAATTATTTAAAATATACTAGAAGAAAGAGGGAAGAAAAATGCAAAGGGGTTATTTGGTTGGCGTGGAACTAAATGAACATACATGCCAGATAAGTTATTGCGAAGAAGGGCAGACAGAACCAAAAACAGCAGAGCGCATTCCACTGGTGATAAGTAAAGAAGGGCAGGAATGGGTATATGGAGAAAGAGCGGGGGAAGAGGGTATCTGCGACCTGCTTTCTCTTGCAGAAAAACATGACATGATACAGGTGGGAGAAAACACATACGAAGGCATCTGGCTGTTATCTTTATATATTCAACTTGTTTTAAAACAGTTTCATCATATAGAAACAATCGTATTTTCTCTTCCTGAAATAGATGTGGATATTGTGCATCTTTTAAAAAGCGTTGGACAGAAACTTGGCATAGCAAAAGAAAAAGTGTATGTGCAGGATAACAGGGAGAGTTTTTGCTATTATATGTTCCATCAGCCGAAAGAATTATGGCAGTATGAGTCTGCTCTTTTTTACTGTGACAGAAGCGGAGTGCGCACATATATGTTAAAAAAGTTACGCACAGGGTATGAAAAAGGGCGTGATACTTTTGTTACCGTAGATGAGGTGGCTAATGCGGATTGGGAAGAACTTGCCATGGTATATCCTCTCGCAAATGAAGACGGGCAAAAGGAAGCTGACGAACAGTTTAATCAATTTATAAAAAGCGTGTTTAACAGGAAACTGATTTCTTCCGTATTTTTAATTGGAGAGGGATTTGAAAAGAACTGGTATCCGAACTCGCTGAGAACACTCTGCAATGGAAGACGTGCATTTCAGGGAGATAACCTGTACAGCAAAGGGGCGTGTTATGCGGCGCGCTACAAAGATGACGAGTCAAGCGGAGGCCTTGTGTATTTAGATGAAACAAAGATGACGGAGCAGATTTGTCTGAAACTTAGGGTAAATGGTATGGACGCATGGTATCCGATTGTACAGTGGGGAACAAAGTGGTACGAGAATGATAAGCAGTTTGAAATTTTGCTGGAGGATACGGAAGACATAGAAATTCATGTGGAATCCCTTGCAAAACGGTCAGTAAGAGCGATAAAAGTGCCGCTGGAAAATCTTCCGGAACGGGGAAAATATACAGTTCGCCTGCAGGTGAATGTCATTTTTCAAGATGAACATGTATGTGAAATTACATGGAAAGATGTTGGGTTTGGAAACTTTTTTGGATCATCGGGATTTCAGACACAGACGGTGATAGAGTTAGGAGGACGTGATGGGCAGTTTAATTCTTTGTCATAGTAAAAGAGCGAGACAGCCGTATGAGATTACACGGGTGCATAAAAAAATCTATACGCTGGAAGAACTTTGCTATTATATTTGCAATTTCCCATACCTGATAGATCACACATTAGTCAATAGAAAACTGTGTGACTGGATTGAAGAGGAACTGGAGAAAGAGGGGCTTGCAAAACAACTGAATGATTGTATGAAGTCACACGGTTCCGCAGAGCAGTTTGTTTTATACATTTTAAAAGACAGCGGTATTTATACGGTAAATGAACTCAGCCATATAGAAGGGACATTAAGACAGTTAAAGAATCAAAAAGATGTAGAAAAGAGAAAGTATAAGGCGGACAGCCTTTTGCAAAATGGTGAAACGGAAGCGGCGATCAGAGGATATCTCTCTATTTTGCATGATGAGAGAGATGAGTCAGTAGAACCGAAGTTCTATGGGAAAGTCTACGGGTGTCTGGGAACAGCCTATGGCAGGTTGTTTTTATACAGGGAAGCGGGAGAGAGATTTCTGTCAGCGTTTCAGATTTGTGAGGAAGAATCAATGCTGCGCGCATATGTATACTGCTGCCGTCAATATATGACAGTGGAAGAATATGAAGCGTTTCTGTCTAAACACGAAGTTTACCGGGAGGCGGACGGCTATCTTGTGGAGAGGGAGAAAGAATGGGAAAATCAGATTTCCATAGAAGATCCCGAGAAAACATTTCGTTCTTACAAACGTTTCTATAGCGGACAAAAGTAGTTTAAATTACAAATAGTAATAAATGAAAAGAGATATATAAGTCAAACTAATGAGTTGGATTTATAATAAATAATGATAATCCGGAAAGATAAGGCGGGTGGAATGGTTGCATTTCTATCTGCCTTGTATTATACTTTTCGTGTAAACAAGTTAAAAATCAAGAAAAGGATTGGTGTAAACGTATGAAGAAATTAGAGCAGTTATATGAAGGAAAAGCGAAGAAAGTATTTATGACAGATGATCCGGACGTTGTTATTGTAGATTACAAAGATGATGCAACTGCATTTAACGGAGAGAAAAAAGGAACTATCGTAGGAAAAGGTGTTGTGAATAACCGCATGACAAACCATGTATTTAAGTTGATCGAGAAAGAAGGCGTTCCTACTCATTTAGTTGAAGAATTAAGCGACCGTGAAACAGCAGTAAAGAAAGTGGATATCGTTCCGCTTGAAGTTATCGTTCGTAATGTGGCAGCAGGAAGTTTTTCCAAAAGAATGGGTGTGGAAGAAGGAAAAGAACTTCTTTGTCCAATCCTTGAGTTCAGTTATAAAAATGACGATTTAGGTGATCCGTTTATCAATGATGATTATGCTTTGGCGCTCGGACTTGCGACACAGGAAGAGATTGACACAATCAAGGCGTATACAAGAAAAGTAAATGAAGTATTAAAAGCATATTTCCTTCAGGCAGATATGAAATTAATCGACTTCAAAATTGAATTTGGACGTTTGAAAGACGGAACGATTATCCTCGCAGATGAAGTGTCACCTGACACATGCAGATTATGGGACGTACACACAAATGAAAAATTAGATAAAGACCGTTTCCGCCGTGACATGGGAAATGTGGAAGAAGCATACAACGAAGTGTTCAAACGTTTAGGAATCTAATTTAAAGGAGATTACAGATGAGTACAGACAGATATCAAAGCCCGTTATCAGAACGTTATGCGAGTAAAGAGATGCAATACATTTTTTCTCCGGACATGAAATTCAGAACATGGAGAAAATTATGGATTGCACTTGCGGAGACAGAACGCGAACTTGGATTAAATATTACGGAAGAACAGATTGAAGAATTAAAGGCGAATGCAGATAACATTAATTATGATGTGGCAAAAGAGAGAGAAAAACTTGTGCGTCACGATGTAATGTCTCATGTATATGCTTACGGACAGCAATGCCCGAAGGCAAAGGGGATTATCCACCTCGGTGCGACTTCGTGCTATGTGGGGGATAATACGGACATTATTATCATGGCGGAAGCCTTGAAACTGGTAAAGAAAAAGTTAGTGAATGTAATTGCTGAATTGGCAAAATTTGCTGAGGAATACAAAGCGCTTCCTACACTTGCCTTTACACATTTTCAGCCTGCACAGCCTACTACGGTAGGTAAGAGAGCAACTCTTTGGCTGCAGGAGTTTATGCTTGATCTGGAAGATTTGGATTATGTGCTGAAAAGCCTTAAACTGTTAGGCTCAAAAGGTACAACAGGAACACAGGCAAGTTTTCTTGAATTATTTGACGGCAATCAGGAAATTATTGATAAAATTGATCCGATGATTGCGAAAAAAATGGGATTCGAGCAATGTTATGCAGTATCAGGACAAACATATTCGAGAAAAGTAGACACAAGAGTTGTGAACGTGCTTGCGGGAATTGCGGCAAGTGCTCACAAATTCTCCAACGATATTCGTCTTCTTCAGCACTTGAAAGAAGTGGAAGAGCCGTTTGAAAAGACACAGATTGGTTCGTCGGCTATGGCATATAAGAGAAATCCGATGAGAAGCGAGCGTATTGCCTCTTTATCGAGATACGTTATGATAGATGCGCTGAACCCTGCCATCACATCGGCAACACAGTGGTTTGAGAGAACATTGGACGACTCAGCTAACAAACGTTTAAGTGTACCGGAAGGATTTTTGGCAATCGACGGTATTCTGGATCTTTGCTTAAATGTTGTGGACGGTCTTGTTGTATATCCAAAAGTAATTGAAAAACGTCTTATGTCAGAACTTCCGTTTATGGCGACAGAGAACATTATGATGGACGCAGTAAAAGCAGGTGGAGACAGACAGGAACTTCATGAAAGAATCCGTGAACTTTCTATGGAAGCAGGAAGAAATGTAAAAGAGAAAGGGTTAGATAATAATCTTTTGGAATTAATCGCACAGGACGCTGCTTTCAATCTGACTTTGGAAGATTTACAGAAGACAATGGATCCGACAAAATATGTTGGACGTTCAAAAGAACAGGTAGATGCCTTCCTGAAAAACGTAGTAAATCCAATGTTGGAAGAAAATAAAAATATACTTGGCATGAAGGCTGAGATTAATGTATAATAGGAAAGTAAAGAAATAGAATGTGCTATGCACATTCTATTTTTCATGTGCGAATTTACAAAAGTACAGATAGTTTTCATGAAAAAGGAGCAGGCAGAAGATGAATAATGAACAACTAATGGAAACGGCGATGCTTGCCGGCGAGATTATGCTATGCAGCGGAGCAGAGACATATCGTGTAGAAGATACGATGAGCCATATTTTAAAGAATGCAGATGCAGAACAAAAGGAAGTTCTGGTAATGATGACGGGAATTATGGCAACTCTAAAAAAAGAGGGAGAGAAACCGTCTACGATTATAAAGAGAGTGACAGACAGAGGGACAAATTTGAACAGAGTTGTGCGTGTGAATGAAGTTTCCAGAAAACTTTGCAGTGGAGAACTTACAGTAGATAAAGCCTACCAGGAGTTAAAGAAGATTGCATCGGGCAGATATAAGGAGTTTACATCGCCTCTGTATCATTTTTCTGCCACAATTATTGCGGTAATAGGTTTTACCATGATGTTTGGAGGGAAGGTAAACGAAATCTGGACATCTGCGATAGTAGGCGCTCTGCTGGGGTTTTGTATGGAAGCGGGGAGAAGGCTTGAGGTACATGACTTTATGATGGACGCCATATCTTCTATGGCAATTACGGTACTGACTATACTTCTTAAAGCATATCTTCCCGTGTCGATAAATATGGATACGATTATTATCAGTGCGATTATGCCTCTCGTTCCCGGAGTGGCAATTACGAATGCAGTAAGGGACACTTTACAGGGAGATTACATTACGGGAAGTTCAAGAATGTTGGAGGCGTTTATCAAGGCAGCGTCCATAGCACTTGGAGTCGGTATCGGAATGATGCTGTTTGGAAGTAAGTTTATCGGGAGGACAGTTTTATGATATTACAGATTATAGGAGCGTTTATTGCCATTTTCGGATTTGCCATTTTGCTTGAAATTCCGAAAAAATATTTGGTGCTTGCGGGAGTTGTTGCTGCAATCGGCTGGTCGATATATCTGCTCAGTGAAGCGATGGGAACGGGAGCGGTGTTCGCTTCGTTCTTTTCGGCGCTGACGGTAACACTCGTATCCCATTTATTTGCAAGGACGATGAAAACACCGGTCACTGTTTTTTTGATTGCCGGAATTATTCCCACTGTGCCGGGAGCGGGTATGTACCGCATAGCCTATTATATGATTATGGGGGACAGTGAAATGTACGCCCATTATTTTACGGAAACATTAAAGATTGCGGGGGTTATCGCACTGGCTATTTTTATTATGGACACGATTTTTAAGTTTTTTATGAAAAATGGAATCAAGCAGAATTCATTATCCTATACGAAAAGAAAAATGAATAAAAGAAAATAAAAAATTGCAAAAAGTTCTACATAACACAATAAAAATAGAAAAAAATGAAAGAAACAATTGACTAAACGTCAAAAAGTGTATAAAATAACCATTAACGAGAAAATAGGAGGGTCTGTGATGGTAGCGTATAGTGAGTTGAGTAAAGAGGAACTTTTAAAGTTGAAAAATGAGTTGGAAGAACAGTTTTCTGAAGTGAAGGCAAAAGGATTGAACCTTGATATGTCGCGTGGGAAACCGTCAGCAGCACAACTTGATCTGGCAATGGGAATGATGGACGTCCTAAACAGCAAGTCTGATTTAAAATGTCAGGAAGGTGTGGACTGCAGAAACTACGGTGTATTAGACGGAATTCAGGAGGCAAAACAGTTACTCGCAGACATGATGGAAGTTCCAAAGGACAATATTGTTATTTTCGGTAACTCCAGTTTGAACGTAATGTACGACACAATTGCACGTTCCATGACACACGGTGTAATGGGAAGTACACCTTGGTGCAAATTAGATAAAGTGAAATTCTTATGTCCGGTTCCGGGATACGACAGACATTTTGCAATTACGGAACATTTCGGAATCGAGATGATTAACATTCCGATGACGGAGAGTGGTCCGGACATGGATTTGGTAGAAAAACTGGTAAGTGAAGATGAGGCGATCAAGGGAATCTGGTGTGTTCCCAAATATTCAAATCCACAGGGAATCACTTATTCTGATGAGACGGTACACCGTTTTGCCAAGTTAAAACCGGCGGCAAAAGATTTCCGAATTTATTGGGACAATGCTTACGGGATTCATCACTTATATGAAGACAAACAGGATTATTTGATTGAGATTTTGATGGAATGTAAAAAAGAAGGCAATCCGGATATGGTATATAAATTTTGTTCCACATCAAAGGTAAGTTTTCCGGGCTCAGGAGTTTCGGCAATTGCGGCGTCTGATGCCAACCTCGTTGCAATTCGCAAGCAGATGACAATTCAGACAATCGGACACGATAAATTAAATCAATTGCGCCATGCAAGATTTTATAAAGACATTCATGGCATGGTAAAACATATGAAACTTCATGCGGATATTTTAAGACCGAAATTTGAGGCGGTATTAGAGGTGCTGGAAGAAGAGTTGGGTGGCCTTGGAATTGGTTCGTGGCTGGCTCCGCGAGGCGGATACTTCATTTCCTTTGATGCGATGGAAGGCTGTGCAAAGGCTATTGTGGCAAAGGCGAAAGAGGCAGGTTTGGTTATGACTCCGGCAGGGGCGACGTTCCCATATGGAAAAGACCCGAAAGACAGCAATATCCGAATTGCTCCGTCTTATCCGACACCGGAAGAGTTAAAGATTGCATCGGAAATTTTTGTTTTAAGTGTGAAATTGGTAAGTATAGATAAATTACTGGAAGAAAAGAAATAGATTTTAATAGAGAAAGGGTAGCAGATAAGAGTGTCTCTTATTGCTATCTTTTTTCTACATTATGAAAAGGAGTAGCGATGGAAGAAAAGAAAGTTCCTGAATATGAAGAAATGCATAAGGTGTTGAATTTTGCTCTGGACGCAGGAAGAATTCTCTTAAAAAACGGTGCGGAAATTTTTCGTGTGGAGGAAACAATCGATTACATATGTAAGCGGTATCACATCAAAGAAGTAGATACTTTTGTGTTGAGTAATGGAATTTTTATTACGGCTGAGAAAGAGGGAAAGGAAATGTTTGCAAAAGTAAAACATATTCCGCTGTCCGGCACACACCTTGGTATTGTAACTGCCGTAAATGATTTGTCGAGAGAAATAACTGCACGGCGGATTAGCCTTGATGAGGCGATTGAAAAGTTGAAAGAGATTGAAAATATGCCGCCGAAAAAAAGGTATTTCCGCATTTTTGCGGCGGGAATGGGAAGCGGCGGATTTTGTTATCTGCTTCAGGGAAACCTTTTTGAAAGCGCTGTCGCTTTTGTTATCGGCATGATTTTATATACTTTTGTCACCTTCACGGAAAAACACCCGATATCGAAAGTGATTGTCAATATTGTGGGGGCGGGACTTGTAACGGTTTTGGCTCTTCTTGTCTGTAATTATTGTTTTCCGTTTTTAAGGAGAGATAAAATTATTATCGGTTCAATACTTCCACTTGTACCGGGAGTTGCATTTACCAATGCCATAAGGGATATAGCGAGAAGTGATTTTATTTCCGGTACGGTACGCATGATTGATGCTGTTTTGGTGTTTGTTTATGTGGCAATTGGAGTCGGAGTAGTGCTGACTCTTTATCAAAATATGTTAGGAGGGTTTGCGCTGTGATATCGGATATTATCAGTTCGTTTATGGGAACGCTGGCGTTTTCCATTTTATACAATGTAGATAAAAAGTTTTATTTTTACTGCGGACTGACGGGTACTGCGGGTTGGCTTTGTTACCGTATGGCTGTTGATTTTTCTTCGCCGGCGGTTGCTTCTTTTATCGGAACGCTGATGGTCGTTCTGATTTCCAGAATTTTCTCTGTCTGGAAAAAATGTCCGATTACGGTCTTTTTGATTTCGGGAATATTTCCGCTTGTGCCGGGAGCGAGCGTGTACTATACGGCATATTATTTTGTTACGGGGGACGTTGCACTTCCCTCACAGATGGGAATTTCCTCGGTTAAAATAGCATTTGCCATTGTGCTTGGCATTATTTTCATTGTATCCATGCCGAGGCAGTGGTTTTCTTTCCGGTATTGGAAACAGAAGATTATGAAATAACCTTGTCAATTCTCTGCTTCCTATATATAATAGACGGTAGAGAGTACATAGAATAGGAGAGTTGAAAATGAGTAAAGTAAGAACAAGATTTGCACCAAGCCCTACGGGAAGAATGCATGTAGGGAATTTGAGAACAGCATTGTATGCATATTTAATTGCAAAACATGAAGACGGTGATTTCCTTCTTCGTATCGAGGATACAGACCAGGAGCGTTTGGTGGAAGGCGCTATTGATATTATATACAGAACATTGGAAAAAACAGGACTTATCCATGATGAAGGGCCGGACAAAGACGGCGGATACGGACCGTATGTACAGAGTGAACGCAACGCTTCAGGTCTTTACTTAAAATATGCGAAACAGTTGGTAGAGCAGGGAGATGCCTATTACTGTTTCTGTGATAAAGAGAGACTTGAATCTTTAAAGAGTACGGTAGCGGAAGGCGGAACAGAGATTGTTGTATATGATAAACACTGTTTGCATTTAAGTAAAGAAGAAGTGGAGAAGAATCTTGCGGAGGGAAAACCTTATGTTATCCGCATCAATATGCCGACGGAGGGAACAACAACATTCCACGATGACATTTACGGAGACATTACTGTTCCGAATGCGGAATTGGACGATATGATTTTGATTAAATCAGACGGATTCCCGACATATAACTTTGCAAACGTAATAGATGACCATTTACAGGAAATTACACATGTCGTGCGTGGAAATGAATATTTATCATCAGCGCCGAAATATAACAGATTATATGAGGCGTTTGGCTGGGAAGTTCCGACATATGTGCACTGTCCGTTAATTACAGATGAAAGTCATAAGAAATTGAGTAAACGCTGCGGACATTCTTCATATGAAGACTTGTTGGAACAGGGATATTTGACAGAAGCGATTGTAAACTATGTTGCACTGTTAGGCTGGAGTCCTACAGACAACAGAGAAATTTTCTCGTTGGAAGAACTTGTAAAAGTATTTGACTATCACCATATGAGTAAATCTCCGGCAGTGTTTGACACGGTGAAATTAAAATGGTTAAACGGTGAATATTTGAAAGCAATGGATTTCGATAAGTTCTTTGAACTGGCAAAACCTTACATTGAAGAAGTTGTGACAAAAGATTATGATTTGAAGAAAATTGCTGCTCTTGTAAAGACGAGAATTGAGATTTTCCCTGATATTAAAGAACATATTGATTTCTTTGAAGAATTACCGGAATATGATACGGCAATGTACACACACAAGAAGATGAAAACAAACGAAGAAACTTCTCTGGAAGTGTTAAAAGAAATCCTTCCGTTATTTGAAGCGCAGGAAGATTACAGCAATGATGCGTTGTATGCCACTTTAAAAGGATATGTGGAAGAAAAGGGCTGCAAGAACGGATATGCAATGTGGCCGGTAAGAACAGCGGTTTCAGGAAAACAGAATACACCGGGCGGCGCTACGGAAATTATGGAAATCTTAGGAAAAGAAGAATCTTTAAGACGTATCCGCAGAGGAATTGAATTATTAAGCAAATAAGGGGAATATATGGGATTTAATAAAGCACAAACGGAAGCAATTACACATCAGAACGGTCCCATGTTAGTTTTGGCAGGTCCCGGCTCCGGGAAAACACTTGTCATTACGAAAAGAATAGAATATTTAATTCAGAAACGAAAAGTAAGACCAGAAGAAATTCTGGTCATTACTTTTACTAAGGCTGCCACAAATGAGATGCGCGAAAGATTCAGGAAGTTAATGCAGGGACAGCATTTTCCCGTTACATTCGGAACGTTTCATGGAATTTATTACGGCATATTAAAGTGGGCATACGGACTGTCAGCAGAAAATATTTTTTCTGAGGAAGAGAAAATAAGACTTTTAAAAGAGATATTGGAACATACAGATGCGGAAATCGAAGTGGACGATGAAAAAGATTTTTTAGAAGGAATTACAGGAGAAATCAGTTGTATAAAAAACAATCAGTTAGAGATAAAAGAATTTCAGTCTGTTTATTGCCCGTCAACTGTATTTAGAGAAATCTATTATACATATGAGAGGGAAAGAAATAGAAGAAAGAAACTGGACTTTGATGATATGCTTGTTCTCTGCCATGACTTGTTCATAAAAAGACCGGATATATTGGAAAAGTGGCAGGAGAGATATAAATATATTTTGATAGATGAATTTCAGGATATTAACAAGGTGCAGTATGATGTTATCCGTATGCTTGCATTGCCTCAGAATAATTTGTTTATTGTCGGAGATGATGATCAGTCCATCTATAAATTTAGAGGGGCAAGACCTGAAATTATGCTTGGTTTTGAAAAAGATTATCCAAATGCGAAGAAAGTGCTGCTCGATATAAACTATCGTTCCACAAAGGCGATTGTAAACGGGGCAAAGAAAATCATTCAGAAAAATAGAAACCGATATGTGAAAAATATTATTACGTCAAATGAGCAGGGAGCAGATATACATGTGCAGGAAGTGAGAAATCTTTCTGAGGAGAGTGAATATGTCCTGAATGAAATTCGGGAAGAGATGAAAAAGGGGGTGCCGGCATCGGAAATAGCCGTACTGTTTCGCACGAATATGGAGCCGAGAATGCTGGTGGAAACTTTTATGGAATACAACCTTCCTTTTCAGATGAAAGAACACCTTCCAAATCTGTACGAACATTTTATCGGCAGAAATTTCTGTGCCTATATGCGAATGGCAGTTGGAAAGAGAGAGAGAAAAGACTTTTTGGAAGTGATGAACAGACCTGTCAGATATATCAGCAGAAGCAGTGTGGAGAAAGCGGAAGTTTCCTTTGAAAGCCTGCGGCGATTTTATTGTGACAAAGAATGGCTGCTAGACAGGATAGACCAACTCGACGTAGATTTGCGTATTATGAAAACGATGACGCCTTATGCAGCGATTCAATATATCCGTAAAAAAATAGGATATGATGATTTTCTTAAAGACTATGCCTATACGCGAAAAATCAAAGTGGAAGATTTATATGAAATTGCCAATGAAATTCAGACGAGGGCAAAAGAGTATAAGACGATAGAGGACTGGTTTTCCTACATAGAAAAGTATACTGAAGAATTGAAGAAAAGGTCAAAGCAGACAGAATCCAATCCAAACGCCGTTACTTTTTTGACGATGCACAGTGCGAAAGGACTGGAGTTTCATACCGTCTTTATCATTGAGGCGAACGAAGACATTTGTCCATATAAGAAGGCGGAGGTTGTGGAAGATATGGAAGAGGAAAGAAGAATGTTTTACGTCGCAATGACAAGGGCGAAGAAAAAATTATATATTTCTTATGTCAGAGAGAGGAATGGCAAGACAATGCTTCCGTCGAGATTTGTCAATGACTTACTCTTTGAATAGTTTTTTGGGAATTGTGTTATGCAGTTCCCTTTTTTAATAATTAATAAGTTAAAAAATATACAAAGTATTTTTTCTGAGTTGAAAATAAATTAGTAAAATCATACAAAATAGTACTTGAAAGTGCAAGAAATAAAGTGTATAATGCCAATCGAACGTTCTGGTTTGCGAAGGAACAGAGCAAATACATAATTCTTTGGAATGAGGAGGAACAAAGAGATGAAAAAGAGAAACCAATGGGTTGCTGCGGCACTAGCACTTAGTGTCGTGATGTCGGGAATTCCTGCGGAAAGTTTATCGGCAGGTAAACCGTCAGATGTATTTAAGGGAGAGGAATGGTTTGACCAGAATGACGTTTTCGAAGTAAACAGAGAAGACGCGCATGCAAGTTTTACGGGATTCGATAATCTTGAATCGGTAAAAAGTCCGCAAAAACGTCAACAGAAAGAAAAATCACCTTACTATTTATCATTGAACGCAAACAAGGGTGATAAGGACGGCTGGAAATTTAAAATGGTATCCAATCCGTCAGAAAGAGATATGGAGTTTTACAAACCGGAAACAGACGTAAGCGGCTGGGACAGTATTACAGTGCCAAGTAACTGGCAGACAGAAGGGTACGATTCACCAAAATATACGGATACAAGACTTCCGTGGGAGGGAGTGGAAGATCCGAGAGCGAATTATGGTCTTCCGGAAGACAGTCCGAGAGGTATTTCCCCTACGATTTACAATCCGGTAGGACATTACCGCAGAACATTCACAACACCTGAAAACTGGGACGGAAAAGAAGTGTTTGTCTCTTTCCAGGGGGTGGAATCTGCATTCTATCTGTGGGTAAATGGACATAAGGTAGGTTACAGTGAAGACAGTTATACTCCTGCAGAATTTGACATCAGTAAATATCTGAATCCGGCAGGAGAGGAAAATACAATTGCAGTACAGGTATACCGCTGGTCAGACGGAAGTTATTTGGAAGATCAGGATTTCATTCGTCTAAGCGGTATTTTCAGAGATGTTTTCTTATATGCGAAAGATAAACAGGCGTCTCTGTTTGATTTTGCATACACTACAGATTTAGATGAGAATTACACGAATGCAGAATTGTCTGTTGAGACTGTTTTGAGAAACTATGATGAAAAAGCAGATACTTCAGGATACAAAGTAAAAACATTTTTATACG
This sequence comes from Faecalimonas hominis, assembly GCF_054660755.1. Classification (NCBI taxonomy): domain Bacteria; kingdom Bacillati; phylum Bacillota; class Clostridia; order Lachnospirales; family Lachnospiraceae; genus Faecalimonas; species Faecalimonas hominis. The sequence goes on along the minus strand of NZ_BAAHSH010000037.1, from coordinate 73,249 downwards.
ATGCATCGGGAAAAACAGTTAAAGAAAAAGAACTGGGAGACTTGAAATTTGAACAGGTTCCCGGAGAAAAATTCAGACAGGCTAAAGTTTCTTATAAAGAAAATGTAGAAAAACCATTATTATGGTCTGCAGAAAATCCAAATCTATATGAGTTGGCATTTGTTCTCTATGACAATGAGGGGAATATTGTAGAGACAGCGGGAACACATGTAGGTTTCAGAGAAGTGGAGATTGTAAGAAAAGGGACAAACAAGTCGCAGATCCTTATTAACGGAGCACCGATTATGTTAAAAGGTGTAAACCGTCACGAGACAAGCAAGGAAACGGGAAGACACATTTCAGAAGAAAGCATGATTGAAGACATTAAGTTGATGAAACAGTATAATATCAATGCGGTTCGAAATTCCCACTATCCGAATGAGGCGAGATGGTATGAACTTTGTGACGAATACGGACTTTATATGATCGATGAGGCGAATATTGAATCCCACGGATTAAATGATTATATTCCACAGAGTGATCCACAGTGGATAAGTGCATGTAAAGACAGAATGACAAGCACTATTGAGAGAAGTAAAAATCACGCAAGTATCATTTCGTGGTCTTTAGGAAATGAAAGCTATGGCGGCGATGTATGGGCGGAACTTGGGAAACTTTGTAAGGAACTTGACCCGACAAGGTTTGTACATTACGAAGGCTGGAGAGATATTGAAGAAGTAGATGTATGGTCGAGAATGTACCGCAGGGTAAATGATCCGACTTCGACGGACAAGATAAAAAATCCGCTTGGCTGGTGGGGAGAGAACGGAACAAAACCTGCTTTCCAATGTGAGTATGCCCATGCAATGGGAAATGGTATCGGAAACTTAGATGAATACTGGGATATGTATGAAAAATATCCAAACCTTCAGGGCGGATTCATTTGGGACTGGGTTGACCAGACGATTGAACTTCCGACACCTACAAATAAAGTTTTGAAAGACGAAGGAAAAAATAATTTAGAAGTGCTTATGGACGGTTCTCTTGAAAGTGGAGAAAACGGCAAGGCAATGCGCGGATACGCTAAAGTATATAATGATAAATCATTACACTTAGCGGGAAATCAGGCATTTACTTTAGAAGCCGATGTAAAACCGGATAGTTTCAAAGAATCAAGGAATAATGATGGTTCAGGACAGTTGGACCCGTCAGATTACAATAAGACGGCGCCGATTATCACAAAGGGAAATGACGGCTGGAAATGTACAGAATCTTACGGATTGAGAAGACTCGTAGAAGGTGACAAAGATGTTCTGGAATTCTATATCTATAATCAGAATTGGAACGAAGAAGAAGGAGCATATGAAAAAGTATCGGCACAATATCCTCTTCCTGAAAACTGGGCAGATGAATGGCACCATGTGGCAGGTTCTTTTGACGGAACAAATCTGAAATTATATTTGGACGGAAAAGAAGTTGCTTCCGCAAAATCAAGTGCGGGAATTGCCGGAGGACCAAATCAGGTAGGTATCGGTGCAGATGTCACATTTGATGCTCAAAATCCAAATGTGCCGGACACATTTAAAGGCTTAATCGATAATGTACATATTTATAATAAAGTATTATCTTTAGAGGAAATCAACGATAAAACAAGAAAAGCAGATGATAGCACATTATTGTGGTTAAACTTTGATAATACAACTGCCAAAACATATGAGCAGGATAAGTACTACTCATTTGGTGGAGACTGGCAGAGTATACCGGAAGGAAATCCAAATAACAAAAACTTCTGTGCAAATGGTCTTGTGTCAGCCGACAGAACGGTACAGCCTGAATTACAGCAAGTTAAATATATTTATCAGAATGTCGGAATTGAAGATGAAGATTTGATGAATGGAAAAGTAAAGATTTCCAATAAATATCTCTTCCAAAACCTGAATGAATTCAAAGGAAAATGGGAATTAGTGGAAGATGGAAAAGTAATCCAGAAAGGAACATTCTCAGATGAAGATTTGAATATTGCTCCGGTAAATGATTATCCTGTTAATAATGCGAAACAAGATGTGAAAGAATACAATGAAAAAGTAGTTCAAATTCCATTTACGAAACCGGATTTAAAAGCGGGCGGAGAATATTTCATCAATATCAGTTTAGAGTTGAAAGAAGATACTTCATGGGCAAAGGCAGGTCATGAAGTGGCATACAGACAACTTCCGTTATCATACAAAGTTCCTGAAAAAGAGACGGCAGAATTGGATAAAATGTCTGAAATTCAGGTGACGGAGAAAGAGACTAAGACAACCGTAAACGGAAAAGACTTTACTTTAGAGTTTGACAAAACAAAGGGAACAATTGAAAGTTTTGTTTATCAGGGAACTGCACTGTTAGAAAACGGACCTGAACCAAACTTCTGGAGAGCGCCTACAGACAGTGATTTAGGATTTTATTCCGGTCTTGAAATGGATACATGGAGATATGCGGGACAGGATAAAGTTGTAACTGATGTAAAAACAGAAAAAATTGATGATAAGGCAGTACGCTTTACAGTGACATCTAAACTGCCGACAACAAATGAGTCTTTATACAAACAGACATTTACCGTATACGGTACAGGTGATGTAAAAGTAGACAGTTTATTACAGCCTGGAAAAGATCTTCCGATGATTCCTGTTGTAGGTAATATGCTTACATTGCCAAAAGAGTTCTCAAATGTTACATGGTACGGAAAGGGACCTGATGAAAACTATGTTGACCGTCAGAGCGGATACGAAGTGGGAGTGTATAAGAAAGATGTAAAAGATTTCTTTATCGACTATATCAAACCGCAGGAAACAGGAAACAGAACAGACACAAGATGGGTAAGTCTGACAAATGATAAAGGCGTAGGTTTGCTTGCAAAAGCGGACGGGGTTATGGAATTCAGCGCCCTCTATTACACACCGGAACAGTTAAGCAACGCATTACATTCTTATTTGTTAGAAGAAAATGATTCTATCTCTTTAAGACTGAATCAGAAACAAATGGGATTAGGCGGAGATAACTCGTGGGGAGCCAGACCTTATGCTCCTTACTTAATCAAAGCGGACAAGCCATATGAATACAGTTTTACACTAAAACCGGTTAATACGGCAGATGTTGATAAAACAATGGCAGATTCTAAAATCCAGATGCCTGAAGCAGAAGACGGAGAAGCACAGAAAGTCAATAAAGATAAACTTGCAGAAGCAATCAAAGAAGCGGAAGCGGTTGACACAAAACTATATACAGCGAAATCTGTTGAAAAAATGAATGCTGCTTTGAAAAAAGCAAAAGAAGTTTACGCGGACAAAGAAGCGACACAGAAAGAAGTGGACGCAGCGGAAAAAGAATTGCGAGATGCATTGAAAAATCTGGTGAAGAAAACAGAAGGCCAAAATAATAATGGTCAAGGCGCAAATAAACCGAATAAGCCGAATAAACCTGTTAAGACAGGAGATGCCACACCATTTACATTACTCTTTGGAGGACTGGCAGTAAGTCTTGGAACGATTCTGGGTCTGAAAAAGAGAAGAGATAAGTTAGATACAGAAGAATAGAAAAAAGTTACAAAAAAGACGTCCGACATAAGCGGGCGTCTTTGTATTGGAATTAATCTTCGTCAGATAATTCTTCATATTCCTGAGCGTCTAACCATTCATCAAACGCATCAGCGGCTACTTCATATTCATCATCGTCTTCAATGTTGTCGAGAGTAGGTTCTCCGTCAACTTCCGCATAACGGTAAAGATATACGTCGCCTTCTTCGTTGTCACCATCTTCATCAATAGGAAGAAGCGCGATATATTCTTTTCCGCCCGCTTCATAGATAGTCAGTACAACACATTCTACTTCTTCATCATTGTCCAATGTCAATGTTACCGTTACTTCTTCGTCGTGGCAGTTGCAGTTATCGTGGCCACAGTTGCAATTATGTTCACTCATATTTTTATCTCCTTTATATTTTGATATTATCACTCTAACAGAATGGGGGCAGAAATGCAAGGAGAAAAACTATTGACAACATATAAAAAAGGGATAAAATAAAGTAATAGAAATGTAATGAAACTGTAAAAGGAAGGAATAACAGTTATGGATATAAAGAGAGTGAAATTAGTTGTATTGGCAGTTTTATGTGCTTTTACGTTTGCAGGCTGTAAGAAAAATGTGGGAGCAGAGGAGGATAATCCGGTCAATACAGAACAGGAATCAGACGAGGAAAAAGTTACCTACAAATTTGGATTTTCGTGTATTGCCAAAGAAAACCCATACTATGTTACGCTGGCAGATTCTATTCGGGACAGTCTGAAGGAGGAAGGGCATACAGTCATTGGCATGAATAAAGACACACATTTAAGTTCGCAGGAACAGATAGAGCAGATCAATGAGATGATAGAACAGGGAATAGATGCGATTTTCCTATCACCTGTGGACTGGAAAGAGATTACACCTGCTTTGCAGGCATTAAGAGAAGCAGATGTGAAAATTATCAATATTGATACGAAAGTAGCGGACAGTGATTATATAGATGCCTATATCGGCTCGGACAATAAAAATGCGGGAACAGTATGCGGCAAGGACTTAATAGAGAAGTGTGAAAAAGGTGGAAAGATTGTGATTTTGGAATCGCCGACAATGAGTTCCGTAAATGAAAGAATTACCGGATTTGAAGAGGCGATAGCGGGAAGTCCTTTTGAAGTTGTGGCAAGAAAAGATGTGAAGGGTGACTTAACACTTGCTATGGAAGAAACAAAGAAAATTTTAAAGAAAAATCCGGACGTTGTTGCGATTATGTGTGGAAATGACCCATCGGCAATCGGCGCTCATGTTGCGGCAAATGAACTTGGAATAAAAGGAATTAAGATTTACGGTGTGGACGGTTCGCCGGAATTGAAAAAAGAATTAGAAAAACCGAATACGCTTATTGCCGGAACGGCGGCACAGTCACCGATTAATCTGGGAAAACTGGCAGTAAAAACTGCCGTAAATATGCTCAACGGAGAAGACTACGAAGAGGAAACATATTTGGATACATACCTGATTACGAAAGAAAATGTAGAAATGTATGGAACGGACGGCTGGCAATAAAAGAATTGAAAGGAAAAATGTATGGAACATTGTAAAGGTATGCCTTTTCCTATGGGAACTGCCATAGTGGGGGATAGTGTCAACTTTTCTACAACGGCAGCGAGCGGAAAAAAGTGTTTTCTTTTATTGTACAAAAAAGGCGGGAGAATACCGTCATATGAATTTGAGATGAAAGAGGAGTGCTCTTTTGGCGAGATAAGAAGTATTATGCTAAAAGGCATGGATTGGGCAGATTGGGAATATAATTACAAGATAGATAATGAAATCGTAACTGATGTGTATGCAAAAGCAGTTACGGGCAAAGAAGAAGGGGCGAAAGAAGAAAATCTTCTGACGAAAGGACGGATTTTTGCAGACACATATAATTGGGAGAATGATACACCGCTTTGTATTCCGGAGAATGAGGTGATAGCATACAGCCTTCATGTGAGAGGATTTACAAAGCATTCTTCGTCAAAAGTAAAACATGGCGGAACGTTTTTGGGAGTAAAAGAAAAACTCCCTTATTTAAAGCGGTTAGGTGTCAACCAAATTCATTGCATGCCGATATATGAATTTGAGGAAAACGGAAGGTATACAAACTACTGGGGATATGGTTCGGCTTTTTGTTTTGCCCCAAAAAGTTCTTATGCGGCATCAAAAGACTCTGTGAGTGAGTTAAAAGATTTAGTGAAAGCCTGCCATAAAAGTGGAATAGAGATAGTGTTTGATTTACCGTTTACGGCTGAGATGTCAAAACGAATGATAGCGGATTGCATTCGTTACTATAAGATGGAGTACCATATAGATGGCTTTATTGTAAATCCATTTCATGCGCCGTTTGAGGAATTGCAAAAAGATCCTTTGTTAAAAAACACAAAAATATTAAGAAAACAGGACGATTTTCAAAACACAATGCGCCGATTTTTAAAAGGTGATGAAGGAATGGTTGAGAGTGTTATGTGGTGGACAAGACATTTCTCTAAAGAAGAAGGAATCTTTAATTACATCACAAACCACACGGGATTTACTCTTTCTGATTTAGTTTCTTATGACGGAAAACATAATGAGAAAAATGGAGAAAAAAATCAGGACGGACCGGATTATAACTATAGTTGGAATTGTGGTGCGGAAGGTCCGAGCAGAAAAAGAGCGGTTGTAACATTGAGAAAAAAACAGATTAGAAATGCATTTCTTTTATTGCTGACATCTCAGGGCATTCCCTGTATTTTAGCGGGAGACGAATGCCATAATTCGCAGGAGGGAAATAATAATGTATATTGTCAGGACAATGAAATCGGCTGGGTAAACTGGGGGAATGCGGAGAAGGACAGGGAACTGTTCAATTTTGTACAGTCACTTATTCAATTTAGAAAAGAACATACAGTCTTGCATGCGCCGTATGAGTTAAAGGGAATGGACATCGTTTCCTGCGGAATTCCCGATGTTTCTTATCACGGAGAATATGCATGGCAGATTCCTTCTGAGATTTCCAGCAGGCAGTTGGGCATTTATTATTGTGGGGAGACACTTGGAACGGACAGTTGTTTTGTCGCCTACAATATGCATTGGCTGAAACATTCTTTTGCCCTGCCGGCGTTAAGGAAAGGCAGGAAATGGTATCGTGCCGTTTCTACGGAAGAGGGAGTGCTCAAAGAGATGGAAGAATTGGATAATCAGAAAGAAGTTACTGTTGCTGAACGGACAATAGTAATATTTGTTGGAAAGGAATAAAATATGAAAATCGGTTTAAATTCATTTCACTTAAAATTAATTGCAGTCATTACAATGATTATTGACCATATCGGACTGTTTTTCTTTCCGGAACATATTCTGTTTAGAATCATAGGACGTCTCTCTTTTCCGATTTTTGCCTTTTTAATTGTAGAAGGATTTTATCATACAAGGGATATTCGGAAATATATGATACGTTTAGCAGGACTTGGGGTTATTTCGGAAATTCCTTTTGATTTGCTCACAACAGGGAAGTTTTTTGATTTGCGTCATCAAAATGTATTCTTTACACTCCTCATCGGATTGATACTTTTGTACGGTTATGAAAAGCAGTACTCTACATTTTCAAAAGTAAGTTTTGCCTTTCTGATTTTGATTGCAGGAGATCTTTTCAGAGTGGATTACGGTGCGTGGGGAGTCTTAATGATTTTTTGCTTTTTTATTTTCAGAGAACGCATGTGGGCAAAAATAGTGAGTGTCGCAGTCATCAATGTCGTTGTATTTGGTTATATTCAGGCATTTGCCGTACTTGCACTTTTGCCGATTTGCCTGTACAATGGCGAAAAGGGAAGAGGTTACAAGTATTTCTTTTACCTTGTATATCCGGTGCACTTATGGATAATCTGGATAATTAAAACGATGATATAGGAGTGTCAGGAAATGAAGGCGTGGAAACATTTTTGTACAATTACACATCACAAAAAATTAGTTATGCAATATTGTTTTCGGGTAGGCTTGTATAAGCAGGGGTTATTGCATGACTTGTCTAAATATAGTTTCACGGAATTCCGTGTAGGGTGTAAATATTATCAGGGAACGAGAAGTCCCAACAATGCAGAACGAGAGACAATAGGTTATTCGAGTGCATGGCTGCACCACAAAGGGAGAAACAAGCATCACTATGAATACTGGATTGACTATGGTGTAGGAAAAGAAAAAGGGCTGATTGGTATGCCGATGCCGAAAAATTATGTTGTGGAAATGTTTATGGACAGAATAGCGGCATCAAAAACATATATGAGAGAAAATTATACGGATAGGAAACCTTTGGAATATTATGAGCAGGGAGCAAAATATGTAAGAAAAATGCTTCATGCTGATACGAGAGAGTTATTGGAAACCCTTCTTCATATGCTCGCAGAGAGAGGAGAAGAAGTTACATTTGCCTATATCAGAAAAGAAGTGTTAAATAAAAGATGAGTAAACGACGATAACATGTTTACTCATCTTTTTACTAATCCGGATAAATAAGTTGTTCCTGTGTAATATTTTCCAAAACATCATGTAAATATTTTTTGGCGATATAGTTTGCCATCGGTAAATTCATATCTAAATAGTTGCCACAGTCTTTGGCGCTTGCTCCCGGCACTTCCCCTGCAAAGTCTGCGATAAACCGGAACATTTCGATCAGGAGAGGAACGATGTCTGAAGACTCATATTCTCCTGCCAGAAGAAGATAAAAACCTGTACGGCAGCCCATGGGACCAAAATAAATTGTTTTCTCTCCAAAGATTTTATGATTTCTTAAAAATGTTGCGGCGAGATGTTCGATTGTATGCATTTCGGCCGTGTTCATTACCGGTTCGTCGTTTGGGCTGGTCAGTCTTAAATCAAATGTAGTAATTATTTCCGCCCCTACGGAATCTTTGCGTGAAACATAAACACCCGGTTTTAATTTTAGGTGGTCAATTGTAAAACTTGTGATTTTTTCCATAGCATTTCCTCCAATCATTTTCTTATTATATCGATTTTTAAAATAAAATGCAATCTTTCTCAGAAATGTGGTATAATGGTTGCACGAGTGCAATCCAGTGTAATTTTCGTATAGACAGTTTGGAGGGACAAAGATGAGATTGTATATCATGCGGCATGGAGAAACAGACTGGAATAAAGAAAAACGTTTGCAGGGACAGTCGGACATTGAGTTGAATGAGTTTGGCAGAAACCTTGCATATAAGACAAAAGAAGGGTTGAAAGATGTTCAGGTTGATTTGGTGATTACAAGCCCGTTAAAGAGGGCGAGAGAAACTGCTCTGATTGTGAAAGGTGACAGAGAGATTCCCGTAATCGAAGATGCGAGAATAGAAGAAATGTGTTTTGGAGAGTACGAAGGACTTTACTGTAAAGGAGAGAAGTTCAATATTCCAGATGAAGAATTCAAACGTTTTTTCGATGCGCCGGAAAGTTATAAGGCGTCAAAAGGCGGAGAAGATTTTAGCGAATTTAATGAACGGATAGAACACTTTCTTGATGATTTGTTTCATAACAGGGATTATCAGGACAACACAATTTTAATTTCTGTACATGGAGCGGTGCTGTGTGCAATTTTAAGAATTGTGAAAAAGAACCCGATGAAACTGTTCTGGCAGGGCGGAGTTCATAAAAATTGTGCTGTTACAATTATACGTGTGGAAGATACAATTCCAACGATTGAAGAAGAAAATATAGTCTACTACGAAGATGAAGTGGAAGACTGGTAATAAAATGGAGGAGAATGGAAATGATTAATGACAAAAAAGTATTATTCAGTGGAATGCAGGCAACAGGAAATCTTACATTAGGCAACTATCTTGGAGCATTAAAAAACTGGATTACATTAAGTGATGAGTATGAATGCTTTTACAGCGTTGTAGATATGCATTCTATTACAGTCAGACAGGACCCGGCAACATTGCGCAAAAGAGCGAGAGCATTGCTGACGTTATATATTGCGGCAGGTCTTGATCCGGAAAAGAACTGTATTTATTATCAGTCACATGTATCAGGGCATGCGGAACTGGCTTGGATTTTAAACTGCTATACATATATGGGTGAGTTGAATCGTATGACACAGTTCAAAGACAAGGCGGCAAAGCATGCAGATAACATTAATGCAGGGCTTTTTACTTATCCTGTTCTTATGGCGGCAGATATATTGCTGTTCCAGGCAGACGTTGTTCCGGTAGGAATTGACCAGATGCAGCACTTAGAGTTGACAAGAGATATTGCACAGAGATTTAATGGAATTTACGGGGACGTATTTACTGTTCCGGAGGCCTATATCGGCAAAGTCGGAGCAAAAATTATGAGTTTACAGGAGCCGACAAAGAAGATGTCGAAATCTGATGAGAATCCAAATGGAAGTATTTATCTGATGGACGATCCTGACACGATTATGCGCAAGTGCAAACGTGCAGTGACAGATTCAGAAGCACAGATTCTTTACCGGGACGAGCAGCCGGGAGTGAAAAATTTAATTGACATTTACCGTGCATGTACAAACAAAACGGTTGATGAAGTTGTAAAAGAATTTGACGGAAAAGGATACGGCGACTTTAAAATGGCTGTAGGAGAGGCTGTTGTCTCTGTTTTAAAACCACTTCAGGACGAGGTGGCAAGGTTGGAAAAAGACAAAGGCTACATTGACAGCATCATTAAGAATAATGCGGAAAAGGCAAATTATTATGCGACAAAGACATTGCGCAAAGTGCAGCGAAAAGTAGGTTTTCCTGACAGAATAAGATAATACATAAAAATGACATTTCAAGTTGAAATGTCATTTTTTGTATGCGTCTTTGTAGGAAGTCCATTCTTCATAAGGAAAAATATGTTTCAAATTATTACACACCTTTTCCTGCGAGATATAGACATCTGCTAATGTTGTTTTTGTTTTTAAATCTTTTTCTGACATAGGAGTCAGCGTATGTTTTTTTAAATCCTGTTTCTTATAATACGGAGCAAAATAAAAGAGGTTATCAGTCTGCTTTTCCCTTTCACATACTTTTGTCACGAGTTGATGAGTCATTTTGTGATGAATGTGTCCGTATTCACCATCGGCATTATGGGTTGTAATGCTTTCCCATTTTTTTTCTTTTACATAATGTGTGATTACTTCTTCAATCTGCTCTTTTGATTTTTTCCAGTTATCCCGTTTCCCATGTGTTTTATCCGGAAAATCCAAAATAACTCCTTCGTTTTTTGATAAGTCCAGCATCGCATTGAATTCTGCTCTTCTGACGGAATTATTTTGATTTGTCAGACAAACAATAAAATATCCGCCTTTCGAAATATGTTTACCGCCAAAAATAGTTTCATCGTCGGGGTGTGCGACAATCATCAGTTTTTTTGCCTGCTTGGTCGGTTCTTTCATCTCTTCCTTCTGACAGCCGGACAGAACAAAGAGAGAAGCAATAAGACAGGAGACAAAGACCTTTTTTAGGATACCCATGGTTTATTACTCTCCTTTATAATGTAAATTGGACGATTTTTGTTTTCCATATAATCTTTGGAAACGTACTGACCGAGAATGGACACAAAAATCATTTGAATGCTGCTTAACACAAGTATAAGTAGAGTGATGGCAAGAAGACCGTTAAACTTGTGGTGGAAGAATAACGTATCTACCCCGATATATCCTGCCAAAATAAATGAAATCACCAGTAAAAAAGAACCAAACATTCCCGAAATCATAAGAGGTTTTGTGGAGAAGGAGAAAATACCTTCGCAGGCATAGGCAAACAGACTTCGCAATGTCCACTTTGTTTCCCCGGCTATTCGCTCCACATTGTGAAATTCAACCCATTTTGTCTCAAATCCGACGAAAGAAAAAAGCCCTTTCATATAGCGGTTGTATTCTTTCATCTCTAAAATAGCATTTACCATCTGACGTGACATCATACGGAAATCGCCTGCGCCATCACTCATATCCATGTGAGTAAGGCGCTGGATAACGCGATAGAAAGAGTGAGAGAGGAAGTTTCTTACTTTTCCTTCTCCGGTACGATCCAATCTTTTTCCTGCGCAGCAGTCGTATCCTTCTTTGTCAACGGAATAAAACATATCTTTTAACAATGAGGGCGGGTGCTGTAAATCTGCGTCCATAATGACACAGTAGTCGCCGTCTGCATGAGATAAGCCGGCATACATTGCTGCTTCTTTTCCGAAATTACGTGAAAAAGAAAAGTAGGATATGTGTGAATCCTTTATGGCAAGAAGTTTTATAACATCAATTGTATGGTCTTTACTTCCGTCGTTGACAAAAAGCAATTCATAATCTGCATCTTCAATTTCCCGGAGAACCTTTGTCACTTCCCTGTGAAAAAGAGGAAGTGAATCTTCTTCATTATAGCATGGAACAATTACACTAATTTTCTTCATAAAGCATACCCCCTTTTTCCTCAGTAAAAATTTTATATTTGCACAAAACGTAGTTTGCTAAAACTGTAATCACACTCACGACCAATTTGGCGATGAGAGAGTGAATGAGTAATTGCTGTATGCAGATATACAGAAGAACATTTTCAATCAGTAAGGTCAGAAGCCTCATTGAAAAGAAAGAGAGCGCTTCTCTGTCTGATTTCTCCGTTTTCTGAAATACAAAATATTTATTTGCGTAAAAGGCGAACAGAACGGCAAAAATCCATGCTACCGTGTTTGCAAACAAATAATGCTTTTGAAAAAAGAATAAAAATCCGATATAAACTAAATAATTAATCGCTGTTGTGCAGCCACCGATAAAACAGTAGCGTATAAATTCTGTTAATATTTTCTTTTCCATAACAATTTCTCCTCATAAATAAAAAGTATAATAAATATTACCAGTGAAATACCGCTTATCATAAGTCCCAACCGTTTTGCCGGAGCATGAAAAACAATGGAAATATCATGTTTTCCCTCTTTAATGGGAAATCCTACAAAACAGGTATTTACTTTTTCGACAGGTATTTTCTGTCCGTCCATATAAGCGGTGAACCCTTTTTCATATGGTATAGATGTAATCAGGTAGCCTTCCTTTGAGACCGTAACATTTCCCTTTAATACTTCCCTGTCAATTGGTTTCTCTAAATTTACGGTATCGACAGACTGATTTCTTTTTTGAATGTTCCCGTAAGGAAGAGAATATAAGTTCACATTTTTAATGTGATAGTTTCCTTTGGAAGCGGATATACGTAATTCCCTTATCGGCTGGTTGGACGAAAGAATATAAGTGAAAGTTGTGTTATTGTTCGGATAATTTGCGTATTTCCCTGATAGTTTGTTTCGTATTCCGTTAATATCAATGACAACTTCCCGTCCGTCTTTTCTGCTGATGTCAAAGGAAAGGAGAAGAACGGTGTTCTTGTATGTTTTTGGCAGGCGGACGATTTTCTTTCTGTTTCGTTTGCCGTCTATTGCCAGAGAAAAGTTCTCTTTTTTTGTCCTTTTTTGAAAATCTGTCTTATCGGTATCCACAACTGCCGATTGGGACAAGACATCTATATTTTCAGGGTAGGATAGTTTCTCGAACTGTCTTTTATCATAAAGACTGTCCGTCACATAGGCGGGAGGCATGGCGTCCTTTGTCCTTGCCAGTACGGTTTCCTTTTTTTCTTCAAGAATTTCATATCCTATCGGAAGCGTTTCCTTTCTTGTTTCCATAGTCGTTACATTCATTAGAAGTTGAAACAAAACATTCGGATTAGAAGAAAGAACTACCCGGTTGCGAATGCTCATAGGGTTTCGCATATAATCATAATAAAATGTGTTATATTCTCCGTTGGACAGGGAAGAATACATAGTTGTTTTATAGGTATCCGGACTGAAAATGTGATTTACATTTAAAAGTCCTGTAGTTGTGTCCAAAAATCTTCCCGGATAAGCAGAGCAAAGGTCTGCCAGTTCATTGTCGCTAAAAACAGTCTTTTCTTTTTGAGGATAGACCTCATTCGCATTCAATCGTACACAGATGATGAAAGGAAGAACGCAGGCAAGAAGTAAATAACGTGTGTTCTTTTTCCGATAAAAAAGAAGAAGGAGAAAGAGCGCGACAACAACGTCTAACAGTAATGGAACTTCCTCTTTTTTGTGATCAAACAGATAAATGGTAACTACAGGTATGCATGCTAAAAGGAGAGGAGAAAAATGTATTTTTTTCTCCGAATGATACATTTCCTGTAATGTTTTTGCAAAGGCATATAAAATAAACGGCAGAAAAACGAGATAAACCTTATACCTCACATATAGTGTTCCGTTCAATAAGTAGGAGACAAGGTTACTGCATAAGCAGATTAAAAGGATAATCCCCATTTTCTTTGTCCGTTTATATTGTAAAGACAGAATCAATACAAACAGAACGATAATTGTAAGTCCGGCGCCGTAGGAATAATATAAAAGTCCTTTGAGCGATGGGGTGATTCCGAATATTTCTATAGGAGAGAGTGTACTCCCTCTGTCTTTTTGGATATGGAGCATATAGTAGGCTGTCGGCAGCAGAAGAACTGCGCACATGCCGATGCCGAGTGAAATCGCTCCGATAAATTTTACGAGAACACTTTTCTGTTCTTTTAGTTTTATTTTTCCGTTTATGTTTTCTAAACGTAAAAGAAAATAGCCGGTACATAAAATAATTGCAGTTACACTGAAAAAATAACTGTGCAGTATAACAAGTGCTATTGATAAAGAAATCCATCGTATTTTCTTTGTCTGCAAGAAGTTATCAATGGCAATTAAAGTACAAAACAGATACGGAGTGTAATTGACAAACATAATCTGTCTGTGACTTTGGAACAGAAGAGATGATGTGGCGAGCAAAATTGCCGAGACAAAACAAATCTCTTTTTCTATATTCTGCTTTCTTAACCAGTAATAACAAAGATTGATACTTGCGACAAATTCTAAAAGGATATAAGTGACAACGATATATTCCATCTCTACGGAAGGTATCAGATAACTGACAAGCACGTCCAAACGGAAAAGTCCGTAGTAGGAAAGAGCATAAATATTGACTCCCCCTCCTAAATGGGCTGCATAGTCAGGAAAAAACTGACCGTTTTCAAAGAAAAGTGTGCGGAAATAATCCGCTATTTTAATGTGTTGCTGCACCCAGTCCGTTGTAGAACCGAATGAAGAATTGTTTGGCCAAATGATAAAAATAAGGCAGCAGGAAAAAAATGTTAAAAGTATATAAGGATAATTTTTTTGTAATTTTCTCATGTAGTCCCCCTCCATCTATTTTCTTATTATGACAGATGAATCTTAAGAACGGATTGAATGAAATGAAGAATATTCTTAAAAATCGACATATATTTCTTAAAACTTCTTAAGAAATGAATCTTTATACCCGCAGAGGAAGAAAATATGTATAATAAGATAGGAGGACACAATATGAATGAGAAAAATATATTAAGACAATTAGATTTACTCTTTGCAGAAAAGAAAATTTATGAAGTAGAGCCTTTTTTACATAATTGTATCCTGCAGGCGAAACAGGAGAAGGATAAAGAAACACTTCTGACGTTGTATAATGAATTGACAGGATATTATAGAAGTGTCGGCCGGACAAGAGAGGCAATCGAAAGCGGAGAACAGGCGGACAAACTGATTGCAGAATTAGACTTGACGGGTACTGAGTTTCACGCAACAACTCTTGTGAATACGGCGACGGCATATCGGGCAGGAGAACATTATGAGCGGGCGTTGGAACTTTATCAGCGAGCAGAAAAAATATACAAAAAAGTATCGAATTACCCGGATATAAAAAGGGCAGGGCTTTATAACAATATGAGTATGGCATATCAGGGGAAGAACCAGTGTGATAAAGCGATTACTTACTTATATAAAGCGCTGGAAATTATAAAAGCACTGCCTGAATACAGAGTGGAGACGGCATCGACATATACAAATCTCTCGACAGTATATTTTGAGTTGGAGGAATATGAAAAAGGAATCACTGCTTTACAGGAGGCTTTAAAACTATATGAAGAGGAAGAAACAAAAGACTCTCACTATTCGGCCCTGCTGGCATCTTTAGCACACGGATATTATCTGAAAAAAGATTATGGACAATCTGTTGCGTATTATACAAACGCATTAAAAGAGATATTGGAACACTATGGAGAGTGCGAAAATTATGCTATTACATGTGAAAATTGTGCGATTGTATTGGAGGAAAGCGGATATGGTAAGCAGGCGCAGTATCTTCGCCAAAAGGCTTGGGCAGCGCGAGTAAAACAGAAAAAGGGAATGGAAATTTCACGCATGTATTATGAAATGTTTGGAGAGAAAATGCTGAAAGAAAAATTCCCTAAATATTTTGATAAGATAACGGTGGGACTTATGGGACATGGTTCAGAATGTTTTGGATTTGATGATACGTTTTCCAGGGATCATGATTTTGGACCTGCATTTTGTATCTGGCTTGAGGAAGAGGATTATAAAAAAATAGGAAGCGATGTACAGAGAGAATATGAAAGACTTCCGAAAGCGTTTGGGAATCTGCCGCCACGGGAAATTACAACTCATGGAAAGAACAGAGTGGGCGTACTAAATGTAAGTACGTTTTATGAGGAGTTTCTCGGAAAAGAATTATATGAAGTTTTGTTATATCCGGATAAACATACGAAAGAAGAAAAAGAGCGGGCGTGGTTTTCCGTATCTGAAACGGCATTGGCACAGGTGACTGCCGGTGAACTCTTTAAAGATGGAGAGGGAAGATTTTCGTATGTGCAAAAAGAGTTGAAAAAAGGTTATCCACGTGAAGTGTGGATTCGCAAAATCGCGCAGATGACCGCGCTGACCGCGCAGGCGGGACAATACAATTATCTCCGGTGCGTAAAAAGAGGAGAGTATGCGGCGGGGGAAATGGCGCTTCGCGAATTTGTACAGGCCGGGTGTAATCTGATTTATCTGTTGAATAACACATTTATGCCTTATTATAAATGGGTATTTAGAAAAATGGAAAATCTTCCGAAATTGTCGGAAGCAAAAGTTTGGTTTGATAAATTATTTTCTGTGCAGACACCCGAAGAAAAAAGTTTTATTATAGAGAAAATTTGTGCTATGATTTTGCAGGAGTTAAAAGAACAGCAGTTGACAGAAGGGGAGGAAGACTTTCTTGAATGTCATGTGGAAAGAATATTACGGAGGGAAAACAAGATGTATGTAATAGAAGAGATTGTAAAGTTAGAGTGGACAATGTTTCAAAAAGTGAGGAATACAGGAGGTCGCGCTTCCTGCCAGGACGATTTTGATACATTTGATATTATGAGAAAAAGTCAGTTTTCCGTGTGGAACGGGGAATTACTAAATTCCTATTATAAAGATTTGAAAGAGGGAGAAAAATGCGGGCGTAATTTAGTTATGGAAAAATACGCCTATATGATGGAGAGTGCGTCGAAAGAAGAGTACGATGGGATTAAGGAGAACCTTCCTGCAGTTGGGGAACAAAAACTTAAAATAATAGAAGGAATTATTCCGATACAGGTGGAGTGGAGAGAAGAGTTCGCAAAAAAATATCCCCATTTATCAGGGCAGGCGAGATTGATTCACACCTCGGAAGATGAGATGAATAATATTTCTTTTGAAACTTATCTGAGAGGAGAGTTAAAAACATATTCGATGGAAACTCTTGTCAGATATGCGGCGATGGTTGTAGAGTTTGCAAAGAAAGAGATAAATATGGTGGAGGAAATTATGCGTCAGACGACGGAGTATTACGGATATACAACGATGGAAGAGGCTGAACAAAAACAGATGATGTAGAAAAAAGCGTTATGCGGTCAATGATTTAAGTGACTGCATAACGCTTTTGTATTAGTTATCTACTTCAGAATTATCCACAGAGTAAGTCTGGCGTTTTCTTGCCATTTCATCACTTGCGAGATATTCATCGTAAGTTGTGATTTTGTCGATTAATTTACCGCCCGGAACAATTTCCATAATACGGTTTGCGGTTGTCTGCACAATCTGGTGGTCACGGGAAGCAAATAAAATCACACCCGGGAATTTGATCAATCCGTTGTTTAAGGCAGTGATGGATTCCATATCCAGGTGGTCAGTCGGCTCGTCTAAAATTAAGATGTTTGCCCCTGAAATCATCATCTTAGATAAGAGACATCGTACCTTTTCTCCACCGGAAAGAACTTTTACCTTCTTCACACCGTCTTCTCCGGCAAAGAGCATTCTGCCCAAGAAACCGCGAACATAAGTTGCATCTTTGTTCTCTGAATATTGTGTAAGCCAGTCAACGATTGTGTAATCGTTGTCAAATTCTTTAGAACTGTCTTTAGGGAAGTATGCCTGTGTAGTCGTAACACCCCATTTATAAGTACCTTCATCGGCTTCCATTTCACCGGCTAAAATTTTGAATAATACTGTTTTGGCAAATTCATTTCCGCCGACGAATGCAACTTTTTCCTCACGTGTAATTGTAAAGGAAAGGTTGTCCAAAACTTTTACACCGTCAATTGTTTTGGAAAGGTTTTCAACCGTAAGAACTTCGTTTCCGATTTCGCGGTTTGGTCTGAAGTCGATGTAAGGATATTTACGACTGGAAGGACGAATATCGTCAAGTTGAATTTTTTCCAAAGCCTTTTTACGTGATGTAGCCTGTTTGGATTTTGAAGCGTTGGCGCTGAAACGGGAAATAAATTCCTGTAATTCTTTGATTTTTTCTTCTTTCTTGCGGTTTGCTTCTTTCATCTGACGGATAATTAACTGGCTTGATTCATACCAGAAGTCATAGTTACCTGCGTAAAGTTGGATTTTACCGTAGTCAATATCAGCAATCTGTGTACATACTTTATTCAAGAAATATCTGTCGTGAGATACAACGATAACCGTATTTTCAAAGTTGATTAAAAATTCTTCCAACCATGCAATAGCGTCTAGATCCAAGTGGTTTGTAGGCTCGTCGAGAAGAAGAATGTCAGGGTTTCCAAACAAAGCCTGAGCGAGAAGTACTTTGACTTTCTCGGCACCTGTCAAGTCTCTTAAGTATTTGTAGTGTAAATCTGTCTCGATTCCAAGACCGTTCAATAAAGTTGCAGCATCAGATTCCGCTTCCCAACCGTTCATGGAAGCAAACTCGCCTTCCAATTCACTGGCTTTCATGCCGTCTTCGTCAGTGAAATCTTCTTTAGCGTAAATTTCTTCTTTTTCTTTCATAATCTCATACAATCTTGCATTTCCCATAATAACGGTATCAAGTACAAGATAATCATCATATTTAAAGTGATCCTGCTGCAAGAAAGAAAGACGTTCGCCCGGGGAAATAACTACTTCACCGCTTGTCGGTTCAATTTGTCCTGAGAGGATTTTTAAGAAAGTAGATTTTCCCGCACCGTTAGCTCCGATCATTCCGTAGCAGTTGCCGGCGGTGAATTTAATATTTACATCTTCAAATAAGGCTTTTTTGCCAAGACGCAATGTGACATTATTTGCACTAATCATAATGGACTCTCCTTTATTTTAAAATATTGTTTCCTAATAATAATTATTCCAACGCTTATCTTAGCATGAGAGCAGTAAAATGGCAAGGTTTACAAAAGTTTTGATGAGAAAAACTATAATTCTAAAAATAAAGTAAAATTTGAAAAATATGTTTGCACGAAAGAAAAATGGGTATATAATTTAGAAAAATAAAAAAATGGGGAGTGATATAGATGAAAAAAGGAACTTTGATTTTGGAAGGCGGAGCAGTAAGGGGAGTGTTTACATCAGGAGTGTTGGACTACCTCATGGAAAAGGATTTGTATTTCTCCCATGTCGTAGGTGTTTCTGCGGGGACTTGTAATGGAGTAAACTATGTTTCCCGACAAATTGAGAGAACGAAAAAGTGCATGATACATCAGGAAGACGAGTACGATTATTACATGGGAATACGGAAGTTTATTAAAGAAAAAAGCCTGCTTAATATGGATATGATTTTTGATAAATTTCCAAATGAGATTTTTCCTTTTGACTATGATACTTATTTTAACTCGGATATATATACGGAATGGGTAACAACTAACTGCCTTACGGGAAAGGCGGAATATATGGATTCGAGAGATAGTAAGGAGCAGTTGATGAAAATCTGCCGTGCTTCCAGCAGCATGCCTCTGATTTCGCCGATTGTCAATATAGATGGAATTCCATATTTGGACGGTGGATTATCGGATTCCATTCCAATAAGAAGAGCGATGAAGTATGGCAATAAAAAAATGGTCATTGTCCTGACGAAAAATAAAGGTTACAGAAAGAAATTCGTCACAAAAGCGAAGAGGAAACTGTATGAGTCAGCCTACAAAAAATATCCCGAACTTGTAAAAACGCTGATAAAACGTCCTGTAATATATAATCGGACAATGGATAAGATTGAGCAGTTGGAAGAAGAAGGAAAAATATTTGTGATTCGTCCGGAAGTTGCAATGATTTCCAGATTGGAAAGAAATATGGAAAAATTAGAAGAATTTTACAGACATGGCCATGAGGAAATGGAAAGAAGATATGATGAGTTGACAGAATATCTTGGATAGAGCGGATAACTATGGAAGGGGAATGCGGTGAGTCGCATTCCCTTTTTAACTTATCTCTCGTACAATACTTCCTGCAAATACAAACCTTTTGCGTCACACGGTGAACTTGCCTGCACGGAAGATTCCGGGTTAAAAATATCCTCTATCTCTTCTTTTTTGCGGTTTCCAAGTCCAATGTCAATTAAAGTGCCGATAACCATACGAGCCATGTTGTGCAGAAAATCGTTGGCATGTAATGTGATTTGAATTTCCTCATCATCAGTATAAATATCGATGTCGTATATTTCTTTGACAGTCGATTTGCTTTTCTTTACTGTGGAAAAATTTTTGAAATCATGTTTACCGACAAGAAGAAGGGCGGCCTGTTTCATGACATCGACATCAGGTTTTTTGAAAACATAATAAGTATATTTGCGTTCAAAAACACTCGGCACTTCTCCGATTGCCATGCGGTACATATAAATCTTTGATGTGGCGTTTAAAGAAGCATGAAAACGTTCCGGTTTTTCCTCAATATCGGTAACGGCAATGTCCATCGGAAGATAGCGGTTTAAATACTGTTTGATTTCCCCAAGTTTCATGTCGGAAGTTGTCTTGAAGTTGACAATTTGCGCGTATGCGTGTATACCGACTTCAGTTCTTGCACCGCAGAAAAGTTCCACGTCTTCGTTTGTCATTTTTTTAATTACTTCTATGATTTTATTCGCAATCGTATTGGAAGACTCATTTTTGCCAAGTCTCTGCCAGCCCTGGTAGCGGCTTCCGTCATATTCAAGTGTTAATTTTATATTTCGCATTGTAAAGAACTCCTTTGTACATTGAATTTGTTTCAGTATAACAGATTTTTATAAGAAATGTCGATTTTATTTTTTCTTTAGTGCCGATTGAATCATTTGTGCTGTTTTGTCGATGCGAGCCTGTTCATCGGAAGTTTTTCCCTCTTTCATTAAATCCATAATAAAAGTAATTTCATCAGTGGAGAAACGTATTCCCTTTTTATTTGCAGTCATAATCAATGAAAGCAAAATAGGGGCTAAATCATTTCCTGATTTTCCTTTTGTTTTTGTAATAACTGTTTTCATTAATTCTAATTTGACGGGATCGATTTGTTTCAATTCCGGGCGGTTCAGCCAATCTTCCATATTAAGAATCTCCTTCCTCATTTTGATTATCTTCATTTTCCTGAAACATCGTACTGTACATCTCAAACATATTCTGCTGT
This sequence comes from Faecalimonas hominis, assembly GCF_054660755.1. Lineage (NCBI taxonomy): Bacteria > Bacillati > Bacillota > Clostridia > Lachnospirales > Lachnospiraceae > Faecalimonas > Faecalimonas hominis. Next base: position 51,979 of record NZ_BAAHSH010000037.1, on the reverse strand, counting down.
TCCGGTGTGAGCATCTCTTTTACCATATCCATTGGATTGAAAGTTCCCGCGTCAGAAGACATTTGCTCCATAGTGGAGAGCATCTGCATCATATTAAATACATTTAAAATAGAGTCTATTGAATTTCTCTCCGTTTCGGACAGATAGGGACGAATTTCGTCAATAATATCCAGAGGGGAAGAGATGGTTTTTTCAAAGGTCTGAGTATGTATGTTTTGATGAGTCTGACGAAACATGGTCATCGTACGCTTCAATTCCAGAAATTTCACATAGACTGCCAGCATATGTTGGTTCGCCGGAGGTGTATAAGGAATGATTAATTTCATCATTTGCAATTCTTTCGATGAAATGATCCTGTCAAAGGGCGTCATTTTATCTGTTATCGTTTCGTCCATTAGCACTCCTTAAAAATGTAACGTTGTAGATATATATGAATAAAAAATCAAAAATATGAAATGCTCATATAGTAATAACAGGAGAGTGAAAGGAGCGAAAAGAAATGAGAAAACTGATTATTGACGGAAATGCGGTATATGAACTGGACGAAAACTGTATGCTTAAGAAAAAACTTTCAGAAAAACAAAACGAGGGAGAAAAAAAGAATTTGCAAAACAAAAAAAAGGAAGAACAAAACTCATAATATTAAATATTATTTGTGCAATCTCGACAAAAAAATGATGATGCTTTCGTAAAAAATACAACTTGCCTATATTGTTACAATATGATATAGTTAAAAAAGATAATCGAGAGTGCAGATAATAGTGTGTTACTGATAAGCAGGCATAAACTATTCCGTAGTTCAATTGCATAATAGTGGCGGTTGGATTATTAGAATATGTTTATGTCTTTTTTAATTGAAGAAGTGAAGGAGTTCGGTTCATGTATCAAATTATAAAATTGTTGAATAACAATGCCTTTCTTGCGAAACACGATGAGGGTGAAAGAATCTTAGTGGGAAAAGGGATTGGGTTTGGAAAAAAACCAGGCGATACATTTACTGCAATCAAAGATGCGAAGATCTACACTTTGGCAGTCAGGGAAAATGAACGTTCGGTAATCAATGCTGTGAAAGGTATTGAACCAAAATATTTAGAGGCGGCAGAACGGGTTATTGATGAAGCGCAAGTCGTTTTCAAAACAATCAATCCGGATATATTGATTCCGTTAGCGGATCATATTGCGTTTGCAGCGAAGAGAGCAGAGGAGAATATTTATCTTCCAAATCCTTTTATTGCAGATATTAAAGCGTTGTTTGGGAAAGAGTATACAGTGGTTGTAAAAAGCCGTGAAATTATTGAAGAGATGACGGGCTACAGAATTACAGATGACGAGGCGGGATTTATTGCATTGCACGTTCACTCGGGATTGTCTGATGCGGAAGTGTCAGAGACACTTAAGATTACACAAATTATTGATGAATGTATGTTGGATATAGAAAAGATGCTTGATCAGCATATCAGCCGTGAATCATTGGGCGGCATCAGGCTGATGAGTCATCTGTATTATATGATTGCAAGATCTAAGGCAAAAGAAAAAATCAATATAGATTTGAATCAATTTGTTGAGGAAAAGTATGCAAAAGCAGGCATGATTGCACGCCACATATGCAGAGAAGTGGAAAGAAAATTAGAAGTGCCGGTTATAAGAGAAGAAGAAGGTTTTCTTGCGGTACATATTCAAACGATCATTATTCCATAAATGATATACAAAAAGAGTTAAAAAGGAGTTAAGAACAATGAAAAAATTTGAGTACACAATTAAAGATGAATTAGGAATTCATGCGAGACCGGCAGGAATGCTTGCGAAAGAAGCAAAGAACTATACGAGTGTAATTACAATTACAAAAGAGGGTAAATCAGCAGAGGCAACAAGACTTATGGCAGTTATGTCATTGGCGGTAAAATGTGGACAGACTGTGGAAGTTTCTGTAGAGGGTGAAGACGAAGATACAGCATTTGAAGGTGTGAAAGCATTTTTTGAAGCAAATTTATAAGATTTACAAGAGGCGATGGAAACAGGAAATATGGAATGTTTAAAAGGAAAATCAGTTTATAAAGGAATTGCTCTCGGTAAGATTTCCGTGTTAAAGAAAAATGACTACGTTGTCAAACGAACAAAGGCAGACGATGTAGAAGGGGAAATCGGGAGAGTGAGTCAGGCAAAAGAACTTGCCTGTGCCCAGTTACAGAAATTATATGAAAAGGCTTTAAAAGAAGTGGGAGAGGCGAGCGCTGCGATTTTTGAAGTGCATCAGATGATGTTGGACGATGCCGATTTTAACGAGGCAATTGAAAATATCATACGCACTCAGGAAGTGAATGCTGAATACGCGGTTGCTTCCGCAGGAGACAGTTTTTCAGAGATGTTTGCAAGTATGGACGATGATTACATGCGTGCAAGAGCGGCAGACATTAAAGATATTTCAGAAAGACTTGTACAAAACCTTATCGGCGGCGAAGAAAATGATATGGACTTTGATGAGCCTGTAATTGTAGTTGCAGATGATTTGACTCCAAGTGAAACCGTGCAGATGGATAAAGAAAAAATACTTGCTTTTGTTACGGTACATGGTTCGACAAATTCCCATACGGCTATTTTAGCGCGTATGATGAATATTCCGGCGCTGATTGGCGTAGATATGAATTTAGAAGAGTTAAAGACAGGCATGGAAGCGGTTGTAGACGGTTTTGAAGGTGAGATGACTTTAGAGCCGACAGAAGAAGTGAGAAATGCCACTTTAACAAAAATTGCCGAAGAAGAAGAAAAAACAAGATTACTTTTAGAATTAAAGGGAAAAGAAAACATAACACTTGGCGGAAAGAAAATTGAAATTTACGCTAATATCGGAAGTGCTTCCGATGTGGGATATGTTTTGGAAAATGATGCAGGAGGAATCGGTTTATTTAGAAGTGAATTCTTATATATAGGCCGCAATGAACTTCCGAGCGAAGAAGAACAATTCCAGGCATACAAACAGGTTGCGCAGAATATGGCAGGCAAGAAAGTGATTATCAGAACATTGGATATTGGCGCTGATAAGCAGGCTGACTATCTGGACTTAGGTGAAGAAGAAAATCCTGCACTTGGTTACAGAGCAATCCGTATCTGCCTTTCACAGCCGGAAATCTTCAAAACACAATTAAGAGCAATTTTCAGAGCGTCCACATATGGCAATATTTCCATTATGTATCCGATGATTACATCTGTGGAGGAAGTGGAGAAGATTCAGCGGATTGTGGCAGAAGTAAAAAAAGAACTTTACGAATGCGATATTCCATATAAAGATGTGGAAGAGGGCGTGATGATAGAAACTCCTGCGGCGGTTATGATTAGCGATGAACTGGCTGAGATGGTAGATTTCTTCAGTATAGGTACAAATGATTTGACTCAGTATACACTTGCGATTGACCGTCAGAATGAAAAATTAGATTCTTTCTACAATCCGCATCATAAAGCCGTTCTGAAAATGATTCAGATGGTTGTAGACAATTCGCATAAAGCGGGTAAATGGACAGGAATCTGTGGGGAACTCGGTGCAGATACAGAGTTGACGGAAACATTTGTTAAAATGGGAGTAGATGAATTGTCAGTCGCTCCGTCCATGATTTTGAAATTGAGAAAAATCATTCGGGAAATGAAGTAAAGAAGAGGAGAAAGAAATGCTAGGTTCATTAAAAGAGAAATTAGGATTTGGTAAAAAAGGAGAAGTTTTATATGCTCCAATCGAGGGAGAGGCAATCGAACTTGCAAAAGTGAGTGATCCTACTTTTGGCGAAGAAATTTTAGGAAAAGGTATTGCGATTGTTCCGTCTGTTGGGAAAGTATATGCTCCAATTGATGCAACAATAGAAATGGTTTTTGATACAAAACATGCAATCTCAATGAAATCCGAGAGCGGAATTGAAATTCTTGTTCATGTAGGATTGGATACGGTTACATTGAAAGGTGAACCGTTCAAAGAACATGTGGCAGCCGGTGATAAGGTAAAAGTGGGAGATTTATTATTGGAATTTGACATTGAAGCAATCAAAAATGCAGGTTTAGAAGTAGTGTCTCCGGTAATTATCTGTAATACTGCTGATTATAGTGAAATCAAAACTACAACAGGAAAAACGGTAAATACGAAAGATGAAGTGATGACGATCATCAAATAGTACAGGTATTGAACTTCGTCATACGAGGTTTTATATAAGAGAAGATAATCATGAGAAATGAGAGAAAAGGAGGAAAGAGTTATGAAATATCTTCAAAAACTTGGTAAAGCATTAATGCTTCCAGTAGCATGCTTACCTATCTGTGGTATCCTTATGGGTATCGGGTACTTTTTATGTCCTGCAACTATGCAGGGTGGTGATATCAATGGTATGAAAGAAATCATTGGTATGTTTCTTGTTAAAGCAGGAGGAGCGTTAATTGATAACATGGCTATCCTGTTTGCAATCGGTGTTGGTGTTGGTATGTCAGACGATAATGATGGTACAGCAGGACTTGCTGCTATGGTATCTTGGTTAATGATTACAACACTTCTTTCAGAAGGTGTAGTAACAGTTATCAGACCATCAGTTGCTGAAAATGCAAAATATTTACTTGCATTCCAGAAAATTGCTAACCCATTTATCGGTATTATTTCCGGTATTATTGGTTCTACTTGCTACAACAAGTTCAAAGGAACAAAATTACCTTCATGGCTTGCATTCTTTAGTGGAAAACGTAGCGTAGCAATCGTTGCAGGTGTTGTTTCTATCTTGACATCAGCAGTATTGTTATTCGTATGGCCAATTATTTTCGCTGGTCTTGTTACAATTGGTGAATCAATCGTGAAATTAGATGCAGTAGGTGCTGGTATCTACGCATTCTTAAACCGTTTGTTAATCCCAACAGGTTTACATCACGCATTGAACAACGTATTCTGGTTTGATACAATCGGACTTGGTGATTTACAGGCATTCTGGGCTGGAAAAACATCAGCAGATGTTTCTTGGAGTTTAGGTATGTACATGTCAGGATTCTTCCCATGTATGATGTTTGGTGTTCCTGGTGCTGCTTTAGCTATGATTCACACAGCAAAAGACAACAAGAAAAAAGTTGCAATCGGTTTAGTTGCTTCAGCAGCTGTTTGTGCATTCCTTTGTGGTGTTACAGAACCATTCGAATTTGGTTTCATGTTCTTGGCACCGGCATTATATGTAGTATATGCTTTATTATACGGTATTTTCGTAGCAGTTACTGCAGCTTTAGGATTCCGTGCAGGATTTTTATTCTCAGCAGGTGCAACTGACTTATTCTTCTCATCTTCATTACCGGCTGCTCAGAAGACATGGATGATCATTCCTTTAGGTATTGCTGCATTCATTATCTTCTACGTAGTATTCCGTTTTGCTATCACAAAGTTTGATTTAAAAACTCCGGGTAGAGAAGACGATGATGATGTGGAAGCAGAATCAAAAGCAGTTTTAGCAAACAATGACTTTACAGAAGTTGCAAAAATCATCTTAGAAGGTTTAGGCGGAAAAGAAAACGTTACTTCTATTGATAACTGTATTACAAGACTTCGTCTTGAAGTTAAAGACAATACTTTAGTAAACGAAAAGAAAATTAAAACAGCAGGTGTTGCAGGTGTAATCCGTCCTGGAAAAACAAGCGTACAGGTAATCATCGGAACACAGGTACAGCACGTTGCAGATGAATTCAAATTATTATGTAAATAATTCCTATAATTAGGGAAAATACATAACCGGAGAATAAGGAAATGCAGGATAGCATTTCCTTATTCTTTTTACTTTGGAAGCAAGGAGGACAGTATGAAAAGCGTATTAGAATGTTGTGTAGATTCAGTGGAATCTGCCGTGGCAGCAAAAGCGGGAGGGGCAGACAGAATAGAATTGTGCAGTGGATTGGTTATCGGTGGGTTATCGCCATCAAAAGCACTGTTTCAGAAGATAAGAGAAACGGTGAATATACCAATCAGAACATTGCTGAGAACCAGATTTGGTGATTTCTGTTATACGGAGTATGAGCATGAAATATTAAAAGAGGAAGTGAGAATGTTTCGACAGTTAGGAGCAGACGGAGTTGTTATCGGAAGTCTTACACCGGACGGGAATCTGAATATGAATCAGATGAAAGAACTTATGGAAGAGGCGGGAGAAATGAAAGTGACTTTACACAGAGCATTTGATATGTGTAAAAATCCGCTGGAAACATTAGAACAGGCAAAAGAACTTGGAATTGATACAATACTGACGTCGGGGCAGAAGAATTGTGCGGCAGAAGGCACAGAACTTTTGAAACAGTTGGTGGAAAAAAGTGAAAATAAAATAGAAATTCTTGTTGGAGGCGGTGTTGACGGAAATGTAATCGAGTCTCTTTATAGAGAAACAAATGCAACATCATATCATATGTCAGGAAAACTCTCTCTGGAAAGTGAGATGCAATATAGAAATCCGGACGTAAATATGGGATTGGCTTCCATGAGTGAGTATGAGATATGGAGAACGAGTGAAGAGCGCGTTCGCAAGGCGAGAAGAGTTTTAGATAGTTTATAGAAAGCAGGGGAATTCGTGATGAATTCCCCGATTTTCTGCCAGAAATTATTAACAGCAGCCACAACCGCCATTGTTGTTTCCGAATCCGTTACCGCCACAGCAGAATAAAAGTAATAAGATTAAAAGACAGCAGTCATTTCCGCCGTTGTTAAAATTACCACAGCCATTATTTCCGCCACAGAAGAATAAAAGCAGGATAATCCACAGGCATGAATTGTTGTTAAATCCACATTCTCTTCCTTCGTTACAGCCACAGCCACAGTTTGTTGCACTTAAATCGCTCATATTAAAGCCTCCATAAATTGTTTATTTACAATGTTATGATATGTGAGAGGGGTTATTTATGTTTCTTAAAAAGGAAAAAAGAATGAAAATATTTTTCTTTTATTGCAAAACTGCGTGTACATGAATAAATTAAACAAAAAGGGTAATAAAAATGGAACAGGTAAAAGAGAAGGTTTCCTATTGGTGTGAAGATACGAAAAGTTACAGAGTGGAAGGCGAAGGGATAGGGGTTGCCGTATTGGATACAGGTATTGCACTGCACCCTGATTTTGACAGCAGAATTACTTATTTTAAAGATTTTGTAAACAAGCAGGAAATGCTCTATGATGATAATGGTCATGGGACACACATTGCGGGCATTATAGGTGGAAGCGGAAAATTATCCGATGGTGTTTACAGCGGAATCGCGCCAAAATGCAATCTGATTCCATTAAAAGTGTTGGATAAAAGAGGGAATGGGGAAATTACTTATGTTATAGAAGGGATTAAATGGATATTACAAAATAGCGAAAAATATAACATAAGAGTAGTAAATATTTCTGTCGGAACACTTCCCAATACGGAAAAAGCCGAGGAAGAAAAATTGCTCACAGCGGTAGAAGAATTGTGGAACAGAGGAATGGTCGTTGTAGTTGCGGCAGGTAATTATGGACCAAAAAGACAGAGCATCACAGTTCCGGGAGTAAGCAAAAAGGTAATTACCGTAGGCGCTTCCGATGATGGAATAGAACTTTTTACTATAGAGGGACCTCTTCAGGACTATTCAGGGAGAGGGCCTACGGAGGAATGTGTTATGAAACCGGATTTGGTAGCACCGGGATCAAAAATTTATTCCTGCAATAGCAGATATGGAAAAAAAGGAAGGGCGTATACGCATAAAAGCGGAACGTCTATGGCAACGCCTGTTGTATCGGGAGCAGTGGCATTACTTTTGTCAAAATATCCCGAAATGACAAATGTGGAAGTGAAATTAAGACTGCGTCAGACCTGTGTAGATTTAGGTAAATGCAAAAACCAGCAGGGGTGGGGAGAACTCAACATAAAAAAACTGCTGTCAGTAAAATAAAGTGTCAAGAAAAAATACTTGACACCAATTTGAATATAATGTATTATACTAAAGGTGATGAAAATGAATAACATTTTAGAGCAGGCTTTATTGTATGATTTTTACGGTGAATTGCTGAATGAACATCAAAAGAATATTTATGAACAGTTTATATTGGAAGATTTATCTTTGAGTGAGATTGCATCAAGCGAAGGAATCAGCAGGCAGGGTGTTCATGACTTGATAAAGCGGTGCAATAAGACGTTAGCCGGCTATGAAGCGAAACTACATTTAGTAGAGAAGTTTTTGGCGATAAAGGAAAAGGTTCATCAGATTAATGAAGTTTTGGAAGCAGAACAGACAGAGATGGGAATGTTGATAGACAATATTAAGAAAATATCAACAGAAATCCTGGAGGAGTTATAGTATGGCGTTTGACAGTTTAACAGAGAAACTACAGAATGTATTTAAAAACTTAAGAAGTAAAGGACGCCTGACGGAAGATGACGTGAAGACGGCATTGCGAGAGGTTAAAATGGCTCTTTTAGAGGCGGACGTAAACTTCAAAGTAGTCAAAGGATTTATAAAAGACGTTCAGGAACGTGCGGTTGGACAGGACGTAATGAGCGGGTTGAATCCTGGGCAGATGGTAATCAAAATTGTAAATGAAGAACTTGTAAAACTTATGGGTTCCGAGACAACAGAGATTAAATTAGAACCCGGGCAGGCCACAACAGTTATTATGATGGCAGGTCTTCAGGGTGCAGGTAAGACGACGACAACAGCAAAACTTGCAGGAAAGTTTAAACTTAAAGGGAAGAAACCACTGCTTGTTGCCTGTGATGTATATCGTCCTGCGGCAATTAAACAGTTGCAGGTAAATGGCGAGAAACAGGGTGTTGAAGTTTTTACAATGGGTGAGAACCATAAACCTGTGAATATCGCAAAAGCAGCATTGGAACATGCGGCAAAAAATGGCAATAACATCGTGATTTTGGATACGGCAGGTCGTCTTCATGTTGATGAAGAGATGATGGAAGAACTGCAGCAAATCAAAGAAGCAGTTACCGTACATCAGACGATATTAGTGGTAGATGCCATGACGGGACAGGACGCTGTAAATGTAGCGGGGACGTTCAATGACAAGATTGGAATTGACGGCGTAATCGTTACGAAATTGGACGGTGATACCCGAGGCGGTGCGGCTTTATCTATTCGAGCAGTAACCGGAAAACCGATTTTTTATGTCGGTATGGGAGAAAAATTATCGGATTTAGAACAGTTTTATCCTGACAGAATGGCTTCGCGTATTTTAGGAATGGGCGATGTGCTTAGTCTCATCGAAAAGGCAAGTGCTGAGATTGATGAAGACAAAGCAAAACAGATGGCTCAGAAAATGAAAAAAGCTCAGTTTGATTTTGAGGATTACTTAGAAAGTATGAAACAGATGAGAAATATGGGCGGGCTTTCAAGCATATTGAGTATGATGCCGGGAGTGAAGGGAAATCAGTTGAAAGACTTGGATTCCGAAGAGAATGAGAAGAAAATGGCTAGAATTGAGGCGATTATTTACTCAATGACAGTAAAAGAACGTCAGAATCCGGATATTTTAAATCCGTCGAGAAAGCACAGAATTGCAAAAGGTGCAGGTGTGGATATAAGTGAAGTGAACAGACTGGTAAAACAGTTTGAACAGTCTAAAAAAATGATGAAACAGATTCCGGGACTGATGGGTGGCAAAGGTGGTAAGAAAGGTAAATTCAGATTTCCTTTTTAACACATAGATAAAAGAATTTTAAGAAGAGGTGAATGAAATGGCAGTAAAAATTAGATTAAAAAGAATGGGACAGAAAAAAGCTCCTTTTTATCGTATCGTAGTAGCAGACGCTAGATCACCAAGAGATGGTAGATTTATCGATGAAATCGGAACATATGATCCAAACCAAAACCCAAGTGTATTCAAAGTAGACGAAGAAGCCGCTAAAAAATGGTTACAGAACGGTGCACAGCCTACAGAAACAGTTGGAAAAATCTTTAAAGCAGCAGGAATTGAAAAATAATCTGACTCGCGGAGGTACGCGTAATGAGAGAATTAGTAGAAGTAATTGCGAAAGCATTGGTAGATGACCCTGACAGTGTTGTTGTTACAGAAAAAACAGAAGGAAAGACAATTGTAATCGAAGTACGCGTGGCAGATGCTGACATGGGTAAAGTGATTGGAAAACAAGGTCGTATTGCAAAAGCAATTCGTTCTGTTGTAAAAGCAGCAGCTGCAAAAGAAGACAAGAAAGTAGTAGTAGACATCGCATAAGCGATGTCTATTTGCAACTTTGGTGCAGATAAAAGGAGAACGTATGGAACAGTTATTACAAGTTGGAATTATATCTTCTACACATGGTGTAAGGGGAGAGGTAAAAGTTTTCCCGACAACAGATGATATAAATCGTTTCAAAAAATTAAAACAGGTTATCCTTGATACGGGAAGAGAAAAGATGGTTTTGGAAGTGCAGGGTGTGAAATTTTTCAAGCAGTTTGCAATTCTGAAATTTAAAGGAATAGACAATATAAATGATATTGAAAAATATAAAGGCAAAAGCCTTTTTGTGGATAGAGAACATGCGGTAAAATTAAAAAAGAACGAATATTTTATTGCGGATATGATAGGAATGAATGTATATACAGAGGAGGACGAATTCTTCGGAGTATTAAAAGACGTCATTGAAACAGGGGCAAATGATGTGTATGTCATTTCTTCCGAGAAACACGGAGAAGTTTTGGTTCCTGCAATCAGGCAGTGTATTTTAAACGTAGATATTGAAAAAAGTAAAATGGTGATTCATTTGCTAGAAGGATTGGTATAAAAATGAACTTTTATATATTAACTTTATTTCCGGACATGGTTATGGACGGATTGAATACAAGTATTATCGGAAGAGCGATTGCAAATAATCTTCTGACAATTGAGGCGGTGAATATAAGAGATTTTGCGGTTAATAAGCATAATCGCGTAGATGATTATACATATGGCGGTGGTGCAGGAATGTTAATGCAGGCGGAACCTGTCTATCTTGCATATAAATCTGTCGAAGAAAAATGTAAAAAAGCGCCGAGAGTTATCTATCTTTCCCCTCAGGGACAAACATTTTCGCAGGAAATGGCGGAAGAGTTTGCGAATGAAGAGGAACTGGTATTTTTATGCGGCCATTATGAGGGGATAGATGAGAGGGTTTTAGAGGAAATTGTAACGGATTACGTTTCCATAGGCGACTATGTGCTGACGGGCGGGGAACTGCCGTCTATGGTTATGATAGACGCTATTTCAAGACTGATACCGGGAGTTTTGCACAATAATGTGTCGGCTGAATTTGAGACGTTTCAGGATAACCTTTTGGAATATCCCCAGTATACACGTCCGGAAGAATGGCGGGGGAAAAAAGTGCCGGAGATTTTATTGTCAGGACATCATGCCAATATAGAAAAATGGAGACGTGAACAATCCGTTCTCCGAACGGCAAAAGCGAGACCGGATTTGTTGGAGAAAGCGGAATTAACGGAAAAAGAAAAGAAAATGCTTGCAAACAGTTAAGAAATGTGATACACTACTGACGTTGTGAGAAGAACAGAGATGGTCCTCTGATACAAAAGTTGTATTAAGAACGTCCAAATTATAAGGAGGTCACACAAGATGAACGATATTATTAAGAAAATTGAAGCAGAACAGTTAAAAGCAGAAGTGCCTGAATTTAACGTAGGTGATACTGTAAAAGTTTACGGTAAAATCAAAGAAGGTAACCGTGAAAGAATTCAGATTTTTGAAGGTACTGTATTAAAGAAACAGGGTGGAAGCACTAGAGCAACATTTACAGTAAGAAAGAATTCTAACGGAATCGGCGTTGAAAAAACATGGCCATTACACTCACCAAACGTAGAGAGAGTTGAAGTAGTAAGAAGAGGTAAAGTAAGAAGAGCTAAATTGAACTACTTAAGAGAACGCGTTGGTAAGAGAGCGAAAGTAAAAGAATTAGTAAAATAGTAAATGAGAGAGAGGGGCAAATACAATAGTGTATCTTGTCCCTTTTTCAACATATAGAGGAGAAATAGTATGCATTTTCAATGGTATCCGGGGCACATGACGAAAGCAAAGCGCATGATGCAGGAAAATATAAAATTGATTGATTTGGTAATTGAACTTGTAGATGCAAGAATTCCGATGAGCAGCAGAAATCCAGATATAGATGAACTGGGGAAAAATAAAGCGAGACTTATTTTGCTAAATAAATCGGATTTGGCAGAAGACAGACAGACAGATGCCTGGGCAGAATATTTTCGTGGGAAGGGATATTCTGTCGTGAAAGTGAACTCGAAAAAAGGCGGGGGAATTAAATCGATTCAAGGGGTAATTCAGGAAGCATGTAAGGAAAAGATTGAGCGAGACAGAAAAAGAGGTATCTTAAACCGTCCGGTCAGGGCGATGGTTGTCGGTATACCAAATGTGGGAAAATCAACTTTCATCAATGCATTGGCAGGAAAAGCCTGTGCGAAGACGGGAAATAAACCGGGTGTGACAAAAGGGAAGCAGTGGATTCGCCTGAATAAGAATGTTGAATTGCTTGATACACCGGGAATTTTATGGCCTAAGTTTGAAGATCAGCAGGTCGGGTTGAAATTGGCATTTATCGGTTCAATTAAAGATGAGATTTTAAATACGGAAGAATTGGCAGGAGAGTTGATAAAGTTTTTAAATGCACATTATACAGGTGTTTTAGCAGAAAAATACGGAATAGAAGAGCAGGAAGATTCATATGCATGTCTTATGGAAATTGCCAAGAACAGACATTGCCTGTTGAGAGGAAATGAATTGGATATGGAAAAGGCAGCAATGATTCTGACAGATGATTTCAGAAATGGAAGACTGGGAAAAATTACACTTGAATTTCCGGAAGACTATGAATAAAGGGGAATAGAAATAGGGTATGGAAGATAAGGAAAAATCAAAGAGCATTTTTAAAGAGATACTGGATTGGGTAATTTATATTGGGATTATCCTGTTATTTACCTATCTCATTATTACTTATGTGGGAGTCCGCACAAGGGTAAGCGGGCAGTCTATGCAGCCGACATTACATGACGGTGATAATCTTTTAGTGGATAAATTGACATATCGTTTTAGGGATCCGAAACGATATGAAATCGTTGTATTTCCATACAAATATGAGGAAGATACATATTATATTAAAAGAATTATCGGTCTTCCCGGAGAAACAGTACAGATTATAGACGGCTATGTGTATATCAATGGAGAAAAGTTAAAAAAGGACTACGGTGCAGAAGTTATGCAGGATTCGGGAATTGCAGAGGAACCGATTACACTTGGAGAAGATGAATATTTTGTGCTGGGAGATAACAGAAATCACAGTTCTGACAGCAGAGTGCCAAATGTCGGTGTGCTGAAAAGAAAAGATTTGCTGGGGAGAGCATGGGTAAGGATTTGGCCTCTTGACAGGATAGGAGTAGTTTCCCATGAATAAAAGTATTAGTGAAATTAAACATGAATTTGAGCAGGCTGACAAAGAAAAGTTACCGTTATTATATGAGCAATATGCCCGGGATAGCAGAACAGGTGTTGTCAGCCTGATTGCTAAATATAAAAAGAAAGAAGAAAAACTGCAGGCGGAGATAAAAAGAATCGAAGAGATGAGCCGCTATGAGCAGGAAAACTGCATGGAGGAATATATTTGCGGGATAGATGAAGTGGGACGCGGTCCCCTGGCGGGGCCGGTTGTTGCAGGTGCGGTTATTCTTCCGAAAGATGAGATGATTTTATATTTGAATGACTCAAAAAAACTTTCAGAGAAAAAAAGGGAAGAACTGTATGATATTATTATGGAGAGGGCAGTTGCGGCAGGGATTGGCATTGTAAGTCCGGCGAGAATTGATGAAATTAATATCTTGCAGGCAACTTACGAGGCGATGAGAATGGCAATCGACAATTTGAAAGTACAACCTACATTACTTTTAAATGATGCAGTCACCATACCGTCTGTAAATATACGGCAAATACCGATTATCAAAGGTGATGCCAAAAGCGTATCCATTGCAGCCGCCAGCATTATTGCTAAGGTGACAAGGGATAGACTGATGAAAGAATACGATAAAGTAATTCCGGGATATGACTTTGCGAGTAACAAAGGGTACGGTTCTGCGGCACATATTCAGGCATTGAAAGAAAATGGTGCCACACTGATCCACCGCAAAACATTTATCAAAAACTTTATATAAATGATGAAAAGTAATAAGAGAGAAATAGGGAGTGCCTTTGAAAAGCAGGCGGGAGAGTATTTGAAGAAAATAGGTTACTCCATTATAGAATATAATTTTCAGTGCAGAATGGGAGAGATTGATATTGTTGCCTGTGACGGTAAAACGCTTGTATTTTGTGAAGTGAAATACCGTTCCGATAATCAAAAAGGAACACCTTTTGAGGCAGTAACAGTCAGCAAACAGAAAAAAATATGCAGAGCGGCATTATATTATATGACAAAACATCAGATAACCGATACAGCCTGCCGATTTGATGTTATTGGCATTACCGGAGAAAAGATAGAAATAATAAAAAATGCGTTTGATTACATTTCATAGGTGAGAAAATGAATATTATATATAAAAACAAAGAGAAAATATTTCAGGAAAATGAGAAAAATGGTGTGTATTATTTGACTTACCCGTTGTTTGAAGAGACCAAAATGGTTAAACATGGATTTTCTACCCGATTGGGCGGAGTGAGCAAAGGGGTATGCAGTACAATGAATTTTAGTTTTTCCAGAGGAGACAGGGAAGAGGACGTACGGGAGAACTTTAGAAGAATGTCGGCCGCATTGGAAGTACAGGAGGAGAATATTGTTTTTTCAAATCAGACGCACACGACAAATGTCCGTGTTGTCACAGAAGAGGACAGAGGAAAGGGACTTATAAAACCGTTAGATTACGATGACGTGGACGGTCTTGTAACCAATATTCCGGGCATCTGCCTCACAACGTTTTATGCAGACTGCGTCCCGCTGTTTTTTGTTGATCCGGTGAAAAGAGTAATCGGACTCAGTCATTCCGGCTGGAGGGGAACAGTTGGCAAGATAGGGAAGAGTACAGTTGAGAAAATGCAGGAAGAGTACGGCTCAAATCCAAAGGATATTCTCGCGGCAATAGGGCCTTCTATCTGTCAGGACTGTTATGAGGTAAGCGAAGATGTGATTGAGGAATTTAAGAAAGCGTTTGACGGGGAACAATGGAGAGACTTGTTCTATCGCAAAGAAAACGGAAAGTATCAACTAAATCTTTGGAAGGCAAATGAATATGTTTTTTTGGAGGCGGGAATTCAAAAAGAACATATGGCTGTGTCAAATGTGTGTACCTGCTGCAATGACGAAGTGTTTTTCTCTCATCGCGCATCATGTGGGCGAAGAGGAAACTTAGCGGCATTTTTAACTATTCGATAAGGAGGTAAGAATGATATTATTAGAAAAAACGGCAAATGGGGAAGTGACAAAAGAAGTAACGGAAGTGACGAGTGAAGCCGCAAAGGAAATGGGGAAATTCGCACAATATATTAATGACAATATTCCGGCACTGATAGGCTTTGGAGTGAAAGTGCTTTTGGCTATTATTTTCTTCTTTATCGGAAGAAAAGTAATTAAAATTATCCGTAAACTTATAAAACGCTCTTTTGAGCGCTCAAGCGCGGATAAAGGAGTGCAGCAGTTTATTGATTCGATGGTAAAAGTTGTTCTGTATGCACTGCTGATTTTTTCTATCGCAGCGAAGTTTGGTGTAGATACGGCGTCTGTTGCGGCATTGCTGGCATCAGGAGGTGTGGCGATCGGTCTTGCCCTGCAGGGGAGTTTATCTAACTTTGCGGGAGGTGTTTTGATTCTTTTATTAAAACCTTTTGTGGTAGGAGATTACATCATAGAAGACAGTCAGAAGAATGAAGGTACGGTAAAGGAAATACAGATTTTCTATACAAAATTGTCAACAGTTGATAACAAAACGATTGTTATTCCAAACGGAACACTGGCAAACACGAGTTTGACAAACGTGACGGCAAAGGACGTCAGAAGGTTGGATTTAAGCATCGATATTGCTTATGAAGCTGATTTGCGAAAAGCGAAAGAGATTATTGAAGGTCTTCTGAAAGCAGATGGAAGTATTCTGAAAGATGAAGAAATTTTAGTGTTTGTAGATCAGTTGGGCGCAAGTTCTGTTGTTATTGGAACACGTGCATGGGTTAAAACGGAAGAATACTGGCCGACAAGATGGAGATTGCTGGAAGAAATTAAGTTGGCTTTAGATGAAAATCATATTGAAATCCCATATCAGCAGATTACACTCCATATGAAAGAAAATGAAGAAAAAAAACAGTTGCAAAATTCTGAAAATCGTATATAATATTATTTGTGGCTGCGTTAAGCGCAGCCAGATGCTGAAATAGCTCAGTTGGTAGAGCACTTCACTCGTAATGAAGGGGTCGTCGGTTCAAGTCCGATTTTCAGCTTGAATAGGAGAAAGTCACAGATATAGTCTGTGGCTTTTTTTGTCGTTATTATATTTTGAAATTTATGGCGAAAAAGTATTGACATATATAGATGTTCGATATATGATTCATATATAGATAATCTACATATGAAAGGAGGAACAGATATGGCGGAGAAGAGCAGTTTGTCAGGAAATAATATTATGCTGCTTTTGCAACTGTTGAGCGAGAAAGATATGTATGGCTACGAAATCATGGAAACGTTGAGGGAACGTTCTGAGAATGTGTTTGAGTTAAAGGCAGGAACTCTTTACCCTCTGCTGCATTCCATGGAATTGAAAAAACTACTTGCATCGTATGAGCAGGAAGCGGAGGGAAAAAAGAGAAAATATTATCAGATTACGGAAGAAGGCAGAAAACAACTTGCAACAAAGAAAAGGGAATGGAATGAATATTCTAAGGCTGTGACACAGATTATTGGAGGGACCTGTTATGGAACTGCATAATTATATTGAAAGTCTGATTAAGCCGATTCAAAGTCAGGAAGTAAAGTTGGCGGTAGCAGAAGAAATCAAAGGTCATATCGAAGAGCAAAAAGAAGCATATATGGAAGAAGGCATGGACGAAAAAGCGGCTCTGGAGCAGGCAATTTTGTCCATGGGAAGTCCTAAAGAGGTGGGCGATGCATTCGCAACAATTTATAATTTAACTTCGGAAAAGAAAAATATGATTTATTATTCTATATTTTCACTGTTAGGTCTCGCTTTGATTTGGTGCTTGAGAACATTAGATACATACACGGTTATGATAAAAATAGTAGGAGTAATATTAATGTTGGGAGGAGTTATCGCAGCGGCATCTGAAAAATGGGCGAACCTTTCTTTCTATTATTTTAAGAATCAGAGTGGTGGCTCTACAATGAATTCATATGCAATCTGTGCGGCGGGAATTGCATTTTTCTCAGAAGAATATTGGCAATGGCTTATATTATCCGTTATAATAGGATTGGTTGTTTACTTTGAGCGGGATATGATTGGAAAGTGTCAGGCGAAGAAAACAGACCGGTATTTATATAAGACGGGGATTGCAATAACAGACATTGACTACAGAGGAAAGGCAAATATTGACGGCGAAGTTCAGAAAGTGCGAGTCACTCATGATAAAATTAAAAAAGGCCAAAATGTTATTATTTCAAAGGTGAACGGATTTCATCTGATTGTAGAGGCAATTTCCCCATAAACAGAGGAGATATGTATGGGAAAATATATTATGGCGCTTGATGCCGGGACAACGAGCAATCGATGTATTTTATTTAATGAAAAAGGAGAAATGTGCAGCGCGGCACAGAAAGAATTCACACAATATTTTACACAACCGGGCTGGGTGGAGCATGATGCCAATGAAATTTGGTCTACCCAGTTAGGCGTGGCGGTGGAGGCTATGAATAAAATCGGTGCTTCCGCAAAGGATATTGCGGCAATAGGAATTACGAATCAGAGAGAAACGGCAATTGTGTGGGACAAGGAAACAGGAGAGCCCATATACAATGCAATTGTATGGCAGTGCAGAAGAACTTCGGATTACTGTGACAAATTAAAAGAAGATGGCATGACGGAATTTTTCCGCAGAAAGACAGGGCTTATTATTGATGCTTACTTTTCTGCTACAAAGGTAAAATGGCTTCTGGATAATGTGAAGGGCGCGAGAGAAAAAGCGGAGGAAGGCAGACTTTTATTTGGAACGGTAGAAACGTGGCTTATTTGGAAATTAACGAAAGGGAAAGTACACGTTACAGATTACTCAAATGCTTCCAGAACAATGTTGTTTAATATCAATACATTAGAGTGGGACGATGAAATATTGGAAAAATTACAGATTCCTAAAAAGATGCTTCCGGAAGTAAAACCGTCAAGTTGCGTGTATGGTATGACGGATTCATCGTTTTTTGGAGACGAGATAGCCATTGCCGGTGCGGCGGGAGACCAACAGGCAGCATTGTTTGGGCAAACCTGTTTTCAGAAGGGTGAAGCAAAAAATACTTATGGGACAGGGTGTTTTCTTTTAATGAACACAGGTGAGGAACCGGTATTTTCCAATCACGGGTTAGTCACAACAATCGCGTGGGGATTAGACGGAAAAGTAAATTATGCTTTGGAAGGGTCTATTTTTGTGGCGGGCGCCGCGATTCAATGGCTGCGAGATGAAATGAAACTGATTGATTCAGCGAAAGAATCTGAAAGTATGGCACAAAAGGTAAAAGATACAAACGGCTGCTATGTTGTTCCCGCCTTTACAGGGCTTGGAGCGCCCCACTGGGATCAGTACGCAAGAGGAACAATTGTTGGAATTACAAGAGGAGTAAATCGCTATCATATTATACGGGCGACATTGGAATCTCTCGCTTATCAGGTGCATGAGGTGTTGGAAGCAATGAAAGCAGACTCGGGAATCTCCATTCCTGCCCTTAAAGTAGACGGTGGAGCAAGCGCCAATAATTTTCTGATGCAGGTACAGGCAGATATTATGAATGCGCCTGTAATCCGCCCGAGATGTGTGGAGACGACAGCGATGGGAGCGGCGTATCTTGCAGGTCTTGCCGTGAGTTATTGGGCAGATAAAGAAGATGTTGTTAAAAACTGGCAGAAAGACGAAAGTTTTGTACCGGAGATTACGGAGGAAGAAAGAGAAAAGAGAATTAAAGGCTGGAATAAGGCCGTAAAATATTCCTATGAATGGGCAAAAGAAGAATAAAACAGATATGTAATGCAGTTGCGGTTTTCCGCAACTGTTTATAATTTACAGTCTTTTTTGATACTGCCTTTGAATGAAGGAAATAAATGTGTAAAGTACCATTGCCATAATGCAGAGAAGAACGATGGACATAAGAAGCCAATCCATTTTAAAGACCTGACTGGAGTAGATAATAAGATATCCTAATCCGCTTTTTGCCGCCAGAAATTCGCCAATTACAACACCCACAAGGCAAAGTCCTATATTTACTTTCATCATGTTCATAATAGCGGGAACAGAACTTGGCAAAACAACTTTTGTTAAAACATGAAATCGGTTTCCGTGTAAAGTATAGATAAGTTTTATTTCTTCCTCGTCCACATGAACAAAATTTGTATATAAATTTAAAATACTTCCGAAAATGGCTATGGACATTCCACAGACAATAATGGTTGTTGGATTTGCCCCAAGCCATACAATCAAAAGCGGTGCGAGAGCCGATTTTGGAAGACTGTTTAAAACAACAAGATAAGGCTCGGTAATATCTGATAACTTTTGGCTGGACCATAGTAAAATGGCAATCAGTATACTGAAAAAAATAACGAAAAGAAAACTGAAAATTGTCTCATAAAGCGTAATGCCAATATGAGAAAAAATACTTTTATCCAAAACCATTGACCAAAAACATTTTACGATTTTTGACGGGCTGCTAAAGACAAAAGAATCAATGATTTCATAGTGCGCGGTAAATTCCCATAAAAGCAGGAAAAGTATTAAAATGAGTACACGGGAAAAAGAGACAATATATTTATGCCTTTTTTGCTTTTTTAAATAAAGCATTTGTGCGGTAGAGATGTCATTCATTTTTATTTAACTCCTTCCATACTAAATTAAAATAATCTTTAAATTCAGGCGTGTTTCTTCTCTGAAGAGGCGTGTCATTTTCTAAATTAAAACGAAGTTCAACTGTCTTTTGAATGGTGGCGGGACGTTTTGATAAAACAAGAACTCTGTCCCCTAAACTAATTGCTTCGGACAAATCGTGCGTGACCAAAATGGCAGTTTTTTTCTCTTTTCGGATAATCTGTCCAATGTCATCACCTACTTTTAATCTTGTTTGATAGTCCAGTGCAGAAAAAGGTTCATCTAAGAGAAGAAGTTCAGGATCTAAAACAAGAGTGCGGACAAGAGCGGCGCGCTGGCGCATACCTCCGGATAATTCTGATGGTCTTGCGTTGGAAAATTCCTTCAAACCGTAAGTCTCAAGCAGTTTTTTTGCTTTTTCTTTTGTTTTCACGGAGAGTTTGTGTTGAATTTCCAATCCTAACAGAACGTTCTGATAGATTGTACGCCATTCAAAAAGGTGGTCGTGTTGAAGCATATAACCTATTTTGTCATTGTTTTCTTTAAGTGATTTTCCCTGAAAGAAAACGGAAGGAGCATCAGGTGTCAGCAATCCGCAGATAATAGAGAGAAGGGTGGATTTGCCGCACCCTGACGGGCCTACAACAGATAAAAATTCTCCTTCCTTTAAGGCAAATGAAATATTATCCAATGCCGGTGTTTCCCCCTCCAAAGTGTGATGAGTATAACTCAGATTTTTAATTTCTAATATATTTTCCATAAAAACCTCCATTTTCCGTATATAGTAGTTTATGTGAGATTTCAAAATGAGTGCTTGATTGCAGTGAGGAGAAAGAGTATAATCTATAAAATAAAGTATTTATGGAGAAAGACAATGAACTATCAAAAAGAATTGGAAAAATTACTGGTAAAATTGGAGAAAGAAGGACGAACTCCAAGACTGTTATTGCATAGTTGCTGTGCACCGTGCAGCAGTTATGTACTGGAATATTTATCAAAGCATTTTGAAATTACGGTATTTTATTATAATCCGAATATCTTCCCGGAAAGTGAATATACAAAGCGTATTTTAGAGCAGCAGACACTTATCGGGGAAATGAAATATCCGGTATCGTTTATTGCAGGAAATTATGACAAAGAGAAATTCTATGAAATGGCAAAGGGGTTGGAACATTTAAAAGAGGGGAAGGAACGCTGCTTTAAGTGTTACGCTCTCAGATTGGAAGAAACTGCAAGACTTGCCAGGGAGGGTGAATTTGATTATTTTACGACTACACTCAGCATCAGTCCGATGAAAAATGCAGACAAATTAAACGAAATCGGCACTATGCTGGGAAGAAAATATGGGGTGGAATATTTACAGTCTGATTTTAAAAAGAAAAACGGATACAAACGTTCAATTGAACTTTCAAAAGAATATGATCTTTATCGGCAGGATTATTGCGGCTGCGTATATTCCATGCAGGAGAGAAAGATAAACGACAACAAAAGACGATAGGAAATGAGGAATGCAAAGATGACAGAGAAATTAAGAGTAGGAATTTTGGGGGCAACAGGTATGGTTGGACAGCGGTTTATTTCTTTGCTTGAAAATCACCCGTGGTATAAGGTAACGGTAGTAGCGGCAAGCCCTAAATCAGCAGGGAAAACATATGAGGAAGCGGTTGGAAACCGATGGAAAATGGATACGCCCATTCCTGAAAAAGTGAAACATCTCACAGTGATGAATGTGCATGAGGTAGAGAACATTGCGGCGCAGGTGGATTTTGTTTTCAGTGCGGTTGACATGAAGAAAGAGGAAATAAGAGATATAGAAGATGCTTATGCAAAGGCGGAGACACCTGTTGTTTCTAACAACAGCGCACACCGCTGGACAAAGGACGTGCCTATGGTAATTCCAGAGATAAATTCGGAGCATTTTAAAGTGATTGAATCGCAGAAGAAAAGGCTCGGCACAACAAGAGGTTTTGTTGCAGTAAAACCAAACTGTTCTATCCAAAGTTATGCGCCTGTTCTCACCGCATGGAAAGAGTTTGAACCGACAGAGGTTGTTGCAACAACATACCAGGCAATTTCGGGAGCGGGTAAAACTTTTAGAGAGTGGCCTGAAATGATAGAAAATATTATTCCGTTTATCGGTGGGGAAGAAGAAAAAAGTGAGCAGGAGCCTCTGAAAATCTGGGGTAAAGTAGTTGAAGGAGAGATTGTAAAGGCGCAGATGCCTGTAATTACAACACAATGTATCCGTGTCCCGGTTTTAAACGGACATACTTCTGCCGTGTTTGTAAAATTTGCAAAGAAACCGACAAAAGAGCAGTTGATTGACAGATTATTAAGTTTTAAAGGTACTCCACAGGAACTGCACCTTCCAAGTGCACCAAAACAGTTTATTCAATATTTGAAAGAAGAGAACCGCCCTCAGGTAAAACTGGACGTAGATTTTGAAAATGGTATGGGTATTTCTGTTGGAAGACTGAGAGAAGATACGGTGTATGATTTTAAATTCGTAGGGCTGTCACACAACACAGTCAGAGGGGCAGCAGGGGGAGCAATTCTTTGTGCAGAGACATTAACTGCGCAAGGTTATATTCAGGCAAAATAATTAAAGTAAAAGGAGAGATGAATAATGGGTATGATTTCTGGAAGTTTTGGTGTGACTTCAAAAGGAAAAGAGGCAACTTTATATACAATTACAAATAAATCGGGAATGAGTATTTCCGTTACGGATTTCGGGGCAACATTAGTGAAGGTTATGGTTCCGGATAAAAATGATGAGTATTTAGACGTTGTCTTAGGATATGACAATGTTACGGGATATGAAAATGGAACGCTGTTTTTTGGTGCGAGTGTAGGAAGATGTGCAAATCGTATAGGAGGAGCAAAATTTACCATTAACGGCAAGACATATTATTTGGAAAAAAATGATTACAGCAACAACTTGCACAGCGGAACAGATTTCTATAACAAAAGAATGTGGGAAGTCCGTTCAAAAAATTATGAGAGTATTACATTTACTTTGCACAGCAGGGGCGGCGATCAGGGATTCCCGGGAGCGCTGGATATGGAAGTAAAATATACGCTTACAGAAAATAATGAGATTAAAATAGAATATTACAGTGTTCCGAGTGAAGATACGATTATCAACATGACAAACCACAGTTACTTCAATTTGAACGGGCATGATTCAGGAAGTGCCATGAATCAGGAAGTGGGAATTGCCGCTGAATACTTTACGAAAACAGATATACAGTCCATTCCGACAGGGGAAATTGTTGCAGTTGAAGATACACCTATGGATTTCCGTGTGAAAAAACCACTGGGACGAGATATAGAGGAACAGTATGAACCACTTATTTTCGGTAGAGGCTATGACCATAACTGGGTATTGGAAAATAATGGTAAATTCGATAAGGTGGCTGAAATGTCTTCAAATGAAAGCGGAATTGTCATGGAAGTGTATACGGACTTACCCGGAATGCAATTATATACAGGAAATTTTGTTGAAAATGAAATTGGGAAAAATGGGGCGGTTTATGATGTGCGTCACGGAGTCTGCTTTGAAACACAGTATTTCCCTGATGCGATTAATAAAGACAATTTCAAAAGTCCTCTTTGTCCTGCCGGAGAAAATTACAGAACCATCACAGTATTTAAGTTTGGTGTAGAGTAATTTTATGGGAAAAGCAGTATATATAGCAGAAAAACCGAGTGTGGCACAGGAATTTGCAAAGGCATTAAAATTAAATACAAAAAGAAAAGACGGTTATTTGGAATCGGAAGAAGCCGTTGTTACATGGTGTGTGGGACATTTAGTTACAATGAGTTATCCGGAAGTGTATGATGAGGGAATGAAACGATGGCGGTTGGAAACGCTGCCGTTTTTGCCGAAAGAATTTTTATACGAAATTATTCCGGCAGTGCAAAAACAGTTTAAGACGGTCAGTGGAATTTTAACCCGTGATGACGTAGACACTATTTATGTCTGCACCGACTCCGGACGCGAAGGAGAATATATTTATCGGCTTGTAGAGCAGATGGCTGGAGATAAGGTAAAAAACAAACTTAGAAAAAGAGTGTGGATTGATTCGCAGACGGAAGAAGAAATTTTAAGAGGAATTAAGGAGGCGAAAGATTTATCGGCGTATGACAATCTTTCAGCTTCTGCATATCTGCGGGCAAAAGAAGATTATCTTATGGGAATTAATTTTTCACGACTGCTGACTCTGAAATACGGTAACAGTATTTCTAACTATCGGCATACGAAATTCACTGTTATTTCAGTAGGAAGGGTTATGACATGTGTTTTAGGAATGGTAGTTAGAAGAGAACGCGAAATTCGCAACTTTGTCAAGACACCGTTTTATCGTGTACTGAGTACATTGAAATTAGACGAACAAAGTTTTGACGGGGAATGGAAAGCGGTGAAAGGCTCTAAGTATTTTGAATCTTTTGATTTATATAAGGAAAATGGCTTTAAAACCAGAGAAAAGGCGGAAGAACTGATTGCATATTTGAGTGAGGAGACTCCTCTTACAGCTCAGGTGGTATCTATTGAGAAGAAGAAGGAGAAGAAAAATCCTCCTCTTTTATACAATCTTGCGGAATTGCAAAATGAATGCTCCAAAAGATTTAAAATCAGCCCGGACGAGACACTTAGGATTGTTCAGGAGTTATATGAGAAAAAACTCGTCACATATCCAAGAACAGATGCGAGAGTATTGTCAACGGCCGTTGCAAAAGAAATATCCAAAAATCTAAACGGTCTATCTAAGTATGAGACGGCGAAACCTTATTTGAGTGATATTTTAAGTTTTGGAAGCCACAAAGGTTTAGAAAAAACCCGTTATGTAAACGATAAGCAAATAACAGACCACTACGCAATCATTCCAACAGGTCAGGGCTTATCTGCCTTACAGTCTGTCTCATCGACTTCAAAACAGGTATATGATACGATTGTGAGAAGATTTTTGAGCATTTTTTATCCGCCTGCGGTTTATCAGAAGGTAAGTATTGTAACAAAAATAAGTGAAGAACAGTTTTTCTCTAATTTTAAAGTGCTTGCAGAGGAAGGCTATTTAAAAGTAGTTGGAATCCCACAGACGAAAAAGGACGCTGAATCTGAGGAAAACACATCGGATTCCGGTTTGTTTGCAGTTGTGCAACAGTTGAAGAAAGGTTCGGTTTTAGAGATAAAGGCGTTGAATATAAAGGAGGGCGAGACTTCACCTCCAAAAAGATATAATTCCGGTTCTATTATCTTAGCGATGGAAAATGCGGGACAACTGATAGAAGATGAAGAATTGAGAGCGCAGATTAAAGGAAGCGGGATAGGTACGAGTGCAACAAGGGCAGAGATTTTAAAAAAATTGTTGAGCATTAAATATTTGTCATTGAATAAAAAGACACAGATGATTACTCCTACATTGCTGGGCGAGATGATTTTTGATGTGGTAAAACATTCCATTCGCTCTCTGCTGAACCCTGAACTGACAGCCAGTTGGGAAAAGGGGCTTACATATGTAGCCGAGGGAGAGATTACCTCGGAAGAGTATATGGTAAAATTAGAAAATTTCATTAAAAGCAGAACACATGGAGTGTTGGGGCTAAATAATCAATATCAACTGCGTAGTTGCTACGATGCGGCTGCACGATTTTATAAGAAAGGAAAATAAATATGGAAAAATTAACGGTAAAAGAATTATTTAACTTGAATGAAACAATTGCAAAAGATTTACTGAACAGCGTTACTTATCCGTGGGAAGCGCTCCCTAAAATCAGTGCATTTATTGTAGAACTCGGTGAAACATTAGATGAAGAGAAATATGAGAAACGCGATAAGGATATTTGGATTGCTAAAAATGCCACGGTAGCGACAACCGCTTACATTCACGGTCCGGCAATTATTGGAGAAAATGCGGAAGTACGTCACTGCGCATTTATTAGAGGAAATGCAATTGTCGGCGAAGGTGCGGTAGTAGGAAATTCAACAGAATTGAAAAATGTAATTTTGTTTAATAAAGTACAGGTTCCGCATTACAATTATGTCGGAGATTCTATTTTGGGATATAAATCTCATATGGGTGCAGGCTCGATCACTTCAAATGTGAAATCTGATAAAACTCTTGTGACGATAAGAACAGAAGAAAATATTGTAGAGACCGGGTTGAAAAAATTCGGAGCAATATTGGGAGATGAAGTTGAAGTGGGCTGCGGCTCAGTATTAAATCCGGGAACGGTTGTGGGAAGCCATACAAATATTTATCCGCTGTCCATGGTAAGAGGATATGTTCCGGCAAAATCCATATATAAAAAACAGGGAGAAATTGCGGAAAAGCAATAAAAATTTATTGACAATTTAAAAAGCCAAGTGTATTATTGTACCAAACAGATAATACACTTGGCTTTTCTGCTGAGTGACGGACAGGAGGAAATGAGATGCTGGAGGTACAGAATTTAAGGAAAAGATATGGTAAATATTTGGCGGTAGATAACGTAAGTTTTACCGTCCCTGATGGGAAGGTAGGTATTTTGCTTGGACCGAACGGGGCAGGAAAATCGACAATTATTAAAAGTATCGCAGGTCTTTTGAAATATGAAGGTGGAATCGGAATTCAAAGACTTTCCTCAAAAACGCTGGAGGCAAAGAAACTTTTTGCTTATGTTCCGGAAATTCCGGCGATGTTTGAGGCGCTTACGGTAAGAGAGCATATTGAATACATACGAAAAGCATATGAAAGCAGGATTACGGACGAAGAGATAAAACAAGTATTGGATAGATTTGAACTTTGGGATAAACAGGATAAGTTGGGGAATGAATTATCGAAAGGTATGATGCAGAAAGTCAGCATTTGTTGTGCGTTGGCACTTCAGCCAAAAGTAATTTTATTTGATGAACCTATGGTTGGATTAGATCCTAAAGCTATCAAAGAGTTAAAAGAAGTTGTATTGGAATTGCGGGATAATAATGTCACTGTTTTAATCAGCACACATATGCTGGAGATGGTTAAAGAACTGTGGGATATTATGTATGTAATGGAAAAAGGAAAAATTATCGGAACATATACAAAAGAAGAGTTGGGGGAAAAAGATATTGACGATGTGTTCTTTGAATTGACAGGCGGTGATGAGTAATGAAAGCGCTTTGGTATGTGACGAAAAGAAGCGGAATTAACTTTATGAAAAAGGCAGTTAAAAAACCAACCACCTATCTGTTTCTCGCTGTTATTTTTATATATGCCATTATTTTGGGCAGCGGGGCGTTTGCATGGAGGGTATCAGGTATTTTTACTGAAAATATAGCATTGGTTACTTTGCTGACAATATGGACTACATTTATTTTCTTTACTAATTTTGTTACTTATGCGAAGAAAAAGGGAATTATTTTTAAACCGAGCCACACACATTTTATTTTTACTGCGCCAATATCGCCTAAAGCGATTCTTCTCATGGGAGCAATGAAAAACTATATGTTCAGTTTTGTTATGACACTCATTATTTTTTACGGAGAATTGGTTGTTTTTCAAATCAGTTTTCCAAAAGCACTGCTTACTTCGTTTGGTATGCTTATTTTGGAACTGATCTTTGAGATGAGCCTGATTATATTTTTGTATGCAAACGAAAAAATGTCTTTCAAAACGACAACGTGGATTTGCAGAAGTATTTATGTTTTTCTTTTAGGGGTAGTGTGCGTGGCTGTTTTCTATTTCAGAGAAAATGGAATGTCACCGGAAACGCTTACTCAATTTGTGGATTATCCCGTTATTCAGATGATTCCGTTTCTTGGGTGGAATATAGCCGTTTACCGTATGGTGTTTTTAGGGGCAACAACGTTAAACGTAATCTGCAGTATTTTATATTTTCTGTCTGTTGCAATTATGTTTTTTATTGCTTACAAAATGAAATGTACGGGCGGATATTATGAGGAAGCGGCAAAATTTGCCGATGATTATGTGGAATTTCGTAATAAGAGCAAAAACGGTGAGATGGTAATGTCCATCGGAAAAAAGAAAACGTTTAAAAAAGCGGTGAAAATGGACTATAAAGCGTCGGGAGCGAAAGCGATTTTTTATCGCCAGTTATTAGAATATAAAAAGGAACGATTTTTCATTTTTGGAGGCATGACTCTTGTAATAATTGGCATTGCGTTTTTATTTATAAAAATAATAGGGGTTGAGAACGGGATACCTCCTCAGGTGATGCTGTTACTCGTTATGGCGTACATTATTTTCTGTGCTACCGGTTATACCGGAAAATGGGAAAAAGAGTTGAAAAATCCATATTTATATCTTATTCCGGATACCCCTGTGAGAAAAATGTGGTATGCAACGGTAATAGAACATATCCGCTCGTTTATCGATGGCAGTATATTGGCGGTTTCTCTTGGAATTGCATGGAAAATCCCTGTATTTGAAATTGTTTTGGCGATTGCCATTTATGTTGTGCTGCAGGCAAATAAACTGTATATGCGTGTACTGGCAGACTCTATATTAGGCGCGTCTTCGGGAGTAAACGTAAGAAATATGATTTATATGCTGTTTCAGTCGGCAACGCTTGGCATGGGGGCACTATTTGGCGCTGTAGCGGGAATATTTATCAGTATGAGGTTGCTCTTCCCAGTTATACTAATTTATAGTATACTAATGGTGATATTGATAGGTCTTTTGGCATCTTCAAGATTTGGTGAGATGGAACAGGCCGGTTAAAGTTAGGAGGGAAGATAATGCTTCAAGAAAATTTTGTTACATTTGAAATAGGCAAGAGAAAAAACATCGCACTGGTTGCCCACGATGGAAAGAAAAAAGAATTAGTCGAATGGTGCGAAAGAAATAAAGAAATTTTAAGAGAACATTCTCTGTGCGGAACGGGAACAACTTCCAGACTTATTACAGAAAGAACAGGACTTAAAGTAAAAGGATATAACAGTGGACCACTTGGAGGCGACCAGCAGATTGGCGCGAAAATTGTAGAGGGTAACATTGATTTTATGATTTTTCTTTGGGATCCTCTGGAAGCACAGCCACATGATCCTGACGTAAAAGCGCTGCTTCGTATAGCGGTAGTCTATGATATACCGATTGCAAATAATCTGTCTACGGCAGATTTTATGCTGCACTCAAAATATATGACGACAACTTATAACAGAAGAGTTGAAAATTTTAATAAAAAAGTGGAAGAACGTGTCAGTCAGATGAAATAAAATGTTAAAATATCTCCGCAATGATAAGGGCGGAGATATTTTTCTTGAGAAAATGATATAAATGTGATATGGTATATACAATTCTACAAGAGACAATTCAGACAAGGAGTATCTCACTCCCATTTCCCGCAGAATTTAAAATAGAATAAAGAAGGTGACAGCGGCAAGAAAGTGTTGACATTTGAAAAAAAGTATACTACTATATTACTAGAAAACGAACATAGGTTCGCATGAAAAGGAGATTATTATGGCAACAGACGATAAATTAAAAGCATTAGATGCAGCGATATCTAAATTAGAGAAAGATTTTGGTAAAGGGACGGTAATGAAACTGGGTGATGCCGGTGCTAACGTGTCAGTAGAGACTGTTCCTACAGGTTCTTTAAGTCTTGATATTGCATTAGGACTTGGAGGAGTTCCTAAGGGACGTGTAATAGAAGTATACGGTCCTGAATCAAGCGGTAAGACAACAGTTACTTTACATATGATAGCGGAAGTTCAGAAAAGAGGAGGAATTGCGGGATTTATTGATGCGGAACATGCATTGGATCCTGTATATGCGAAGAATATAGGGGTTGATATTGACGAACTGTATATTTCTCAGCCGGACAGCGGTGACCAGGCTCTTGAGATTGCAGAGACAATGGTTCGCTCAGGAGCAATGGATATTGTAGTTATTGACTCAGTGGCAGCGTTAGTTCCGAAGCAGGAAATAGAAGGGGATATGGGAGACAGCCATGTGGGACTTCAGGCGAGACTTATGTCGCAGGCTTTGAGAAAACTCACTCCTGTTATCAGTAAGTCAAACTGCGTTGTTATTTTCATTAATCAGTTGCGTGAAAAAGTCGGTGTGATGTTTGGTAACCCTGAGACGACAACAGGTGGACGTGCGTTAAAATTCTATGCTTCTGTTCGTATGGACGTGCGAAGAATCGAGACATTGAAACAAAGCGGTGAGATGGTTGGAAACCGTACAAGAATCAAGATTGTCAAGAATAAGATAGCACCTCCGTTTAAGGAAGCGGAATTTGATATTATGTTTGGAAAGGGGATTTCCAAAGAGGGCGATGTTTTAGATTTGGCGACAGGTATTGACTTAGTAAATAAGAGCGGTTCATGGTATGCCTATAACGGAGAGAAAATCGGTCAGGGACGTGAAAATGCCAAAACTTATCTGCACACACACCCTGAGATTATGGAAGAACTGGAAGCAAAAGTCCGTGAACACTATGGACTTGGCGTCACAAAAGAAGATAAAGAGGAAGAGTAAAATGGTTGTTACTCAGATAGAACCTCTGACAAAGACAAAATGGAAGGTTTATATTGACGGAAAGTTCGCTTTTGTATTATACAAAGGTGAGCTTTCCCGTTTTCGTATTGTGCAGGGAGAAGATGTTTCAGAAGAAATCTATGAGAAGATAAAGAATGAAGTGATTTTGAAGAGAGTCAAATTGCGGGCGTTACATCTTTTAAATCAGATGGATAGGACGGAAGAGCAGTTAAGGACGAAGTTAAGACAGGGACATTATACAGATGACATGATTGATACTGCAATTTCTTATGTGAAATCTTTTGGATATATTGAGGACAGTGCCTATGCGAAGCGGTTTGTTTTAAGCAGACAGGACAGTAAAAGTCGAAAAGAAATCTATGCAAAATTATGCCAGAAAGGTATAGCAAAAGATGTGATTGCGAACGCCATGGAAGAGTGCTATGAAGATGGCGAGGAGTTAACCGCAATAAAAAAACTGGTTGAAAAAAAGCGTTTTGATCCATATAATGCTACTGACAGTGAGAGACAGAAGATATATGGATATCTGGCGAGAAAAGGTTTTTCGTATGATAGTATCCGTCAGGTGATACAAATTTCTGACTGGAATGCTTGACAGATTTAGCAAAACAGTATAAAATTTAAGTGTTGTATTTGTACAATGAAAATTAAATAAGGAGGTGCTCCTGTGCCAAGTATTAGTATAATTATTGCTGTAGTTATTACACTTGTTATAACGGCAATCGTTACTTACTTTGCTACCGTTTCCAATTTGAAGAAGAATGCAGATTCCAAGATTGGCAATGCGGAAAGTAAAGCGAGAGAAATAATAGATGACGCATTGAAAACAGCTGAAACAACTAAGAAAGAAGCTCTTTTGGAAGTAAAAGAAGAGTCTATTAAGACGAAGAACGAACTTGAAAAAGAGACAAAGGAACGCAGAGCAGAATTACAGCGATATGAGAAACGTGTGCTTTCCAAAGAAGAAGCGCTGGATAAAAAGGCAGATGTAATTGAGCAGCGTGAGGCAAACTTTGTTGCAAGAGAAGAACAAATCAAGCAGCGTGAAGTGAAAGTAGAAGAGCTTAGCAAACAACGTGTGCAGGAACTGGAAAGAATCTCAGGACTTACCTCCGAACAAGCAAAAGAATATCTGTTAAAAACTGTTGAGGAAGATGTAAAGCATGACACTGCGAAGATGATCAAAGAATTAGAAACGCAGGCAAAAGAAGAGGCAGGGAAAAAGGCGAGAGAGTATGTTGTTACCGCTATCCAAAAGTGTGCGGCAGACCATGTTGCAGAGACAACTATTTCGGTTGTGCAACTTCCAAGTGATGAGATGAAAGGAAGAATTATTGGTAGAGAAGGACGAAATATTCGTACTTTGGAAACACTGACGGGAGTAGAACTCATTATAGATGACACTCCGGAGGCAGTTGTCCTATCAGGATTTGATCCTATCAGAAGAGAAGTTGCAAGAATCGCATTGGAAAAACTTATTCTTGACGGTCGTATTCACCCGGCAAGAATTGAAGAGATGGTTGAGAAAGCGCAGAAAGATGTGGAAGCGATGATTCGTGAAGAAGGTGAGAATGCAGCACTTGAAGTAGGTGTTCATGGAATTCACCCTGAGTTGATTCGTCTGTTGGGAAGAATGAAATTCAGAACAAGTTATGGTCAGAACGCGTTGAAACATTCTATAGAAGTTGCGCAACTGTCAGGACTGCTTGCAGGTGAGATTGGGTTAGATGTCAGAATGGCAAAACGTGCCGGTCTTTTACATGATATTGGTAAATCTATTGACCATGATGTGGAAGGATCACATATTCAGATTGGTGTTGATTTGTGTAGAAAATACAAAGAATCAGCAGTTGTAATCAATGCCGTAGAATCACATCACGGTGATGTGGAACCTGAGACATTAATTGCTTGCATCGTACAGGCAGCAGATACTATTTCTGCCGCAAGACCGGGTGCAAGAAGAGAAACATTAGAAACATATACAAACAGATTAAAACAATTAGAGGACATCGCAAATCAGTTTAAAGGTGTCGATAAATCTTTTGCTATTCAAGCAGGTAGAGAGATTCGTATTATGGTAGTTCCAGAACAAGTATCAGATGCAGATATGGTACTTTTGGCTAGAGATATTTCTAAACAGATTGAATTTGAATTGGAATATCCGGGACAAATCAAAGTAAATGTGATTCGTGAATCACGTGTTACGGATTATGCAAAATAAGAGAAATAGAACCCTTGTCAGATGACAAGGGTTTTTTAATGGCATGAGAAATTCATGAAGAATCTTATGCCGGTAAAACATACTACTGAAAGAGGGAAAAAAATGGGAGAACAATTGAAAAGAACAGACAGAACGTTGAAATACGAAGGTTCTATTTTAAAAGTATATACAGATGAAATACAGCTTCCAAACGGAAAGAAAACACACTGGGATTATATTCATCATAATGGTGCGACTGCTATTATTCCGGTCAGAAATGACGGAAAGATTTTGATGGTGCGCCAGTATAGAAATGCGCTTGATAGGGAAACGTTGGAGATTCCTGCCGGCAAGTTAGAGGATAAAGATGAGAAGCCTTTGTTATGCGCCATGCGCGAATTGGAGGAGGAAACAGGATATGTTGCCGGAAAAATGAGTCATCTGATTACTTTGCGCACATGGGTTGCCTTTACAAACGAGAAAATAGAGGTGTATGTGGCGGAGGAGTTAAAATCCACTGCCCAGTGCTTAGATGAAGATGAATTTATCAACGTGGAAGCGTTCACAATGGAGGAACTAAAAGAAAAAATTTTTAGTGGAGAAATTCAGGACGCAAAGACAATTTCTTCATTACTTGCGTATGAGGTGTGGCAGAAAAAAGAATAAAAAAGAAGACAAGGCATATAATGAAATATCTGAAAGAATGGAGGAATCTAATTGAAAGTACATCAAAGCAAAGCCTATATAACAGCGTTTTGTGTATTGGGGTTTTTCACGGGTATCTTATATGCCAATATCGTCTCAAATCAAATTTTTAGTACATCGGGGATTTTCAGTGAATATTTTCTAAGCCAATATCCTTCGATTGAAATTATTCCGGAAGAATATCTTTTTTATATTTTACGGATAAGGGTTGTTCCGTTGCTTTTTCTGATTCTGCTTGGTCAGACGAAAATAAGAAAAGCAGTCATTTCCATTTTCCTTTTTTGGACAGGATTTTCGGGAGGAATTCTGATTGTGTCTGCTATTTTCCGCATGGGAATGAAGGGAGTTCTTTTGTTTATCATAGGAATTATGCCCCAGTTTATCTTTTACATATTAGCGTATGTGGTTGTTATCTGGTATTTTTACACATATCCAATGTCCAGATGGAATTACGGTAAAACGGCTTTTCTTGTCTGTATGATGCTGTTTGGTATTCTTACAGAAATATATGTGAATCCTATTTTGATGAAAATGTTTGTACGAACCATATAAAAGCAGGTCGCAGTAATATGCGGCCTGTTTTTATGAAGAAAGATATTTTCTAAGAAAAACAACGGACAGAAAAGTAACCAGACATTGACTGACGAGAAGTCCCCAAAGGTATCCGATGATACTGAATTTGGGAATCAATATGAAGATGCCTGCGATACGGATAAGAAGACCGGTCGTGTTGATGAAAAATGTAGTCGTAGTCTTTCCTAGTCCGTTTAATGTGCTGATTAAAGTGTTGTTCGTATACAAGAAAGGACAAATCCATGAAAGAGTTAAAATAAATTTACCTGCAAGTGTACTGTGAAAAAGAATATTTCCAATAAAATTCCCAAACATAAGAAAACCTATCGTACAGAGAAAGCCTAAAGTAAATATGTAAAGAGTGACTTTTTTAACAAGAGTGATGAGGTGCATTTTATCATTTTGTGTCTGTATTTCAGCGATAGTCGGAAGAAGCATTGTGGAGACTGAGTTGGTGATGGCAGATGGAAATAAAATGCAGGGCAGCGCCATTCCTGTCAATACTCCATAAGTGCTTAGTGCATCGGAGTTTGTCAGTCTGTATAAAATGAGACAGGAAGGAATCGAGACGGCTTCAATGCTCTGCAGAATATTCAACAGTATCCTGTTTGCGGTAAGCGGAGCAGACAGACGAAACAGTTCGATACCGGCAGAAAGCGTCCCCTGCATTTTTGAAACGGTATTTTTGCCTGAAGGTTTTTTGCGGGAAAAATAAAAAACACAGTAAAGGGAGGAAATGATTTCTCCACAGACAAGTCCGAAGACAGCGATGGAAACGGACGGCGCCATATGTTTTTTGGACATCAGGTAACATACACCGTATACGAAAAGAACACGCGAGATCTGTTCTGCCAACTGAGAAAGGGCGGGAACCCGGGTTCGTTTCAAACCGAGATAATATCCGCAAATACAACTGTGTATGGAGGAAAATGGAAAAGCATAAGAAACAGCGAGAAGTAAATTTGTACAGCGGGTATCGTGCAGAAAATTTTTTGCAATAAAAAAAGCATGTTTTTGTAAAAAAAACATTGTGCAAAAAGAAAGACAAAAAGACATTGTAAGTCCAACAAACAATGTCCGGCGGGCTTCAGCATGTCTGTGGAGAGAGTGTTTTTGTGCAACAATACGGGAAATGGCAATCTCTATGCCTGCTGTTGTCAGGGAAAATCCAAGTGCAAAAACAGGGAAAATAAGTTGATATAATCCGACACCTTCTTCACCAAAGGTATGGCTTAAAAAAATCCGGTAAAAAAATCCGATAAACCGGCTGAGAAAACCGGTTGCAGTCAAAACAAAAGTTCCTTTAATAATTGCATTTTTTTTGGACATAAAATGACTCCGATATTGTTTCCTTAAAACATATTCATGAAATGACCTTGACAGAACAAAAAAGGAGTGATATTCTACAAAAGGAATTCCTAGTAAAGTAGTAGGGATTTGAAAAACGGAAATAAAGAAGGTGAAAACTTGAAACTATCAACAAAAGGAAGATACGGGTTAAGAGCCTTGATTGATTTAGCGCAGTATAGCGAAGTAGAACCGGTTTCGATTAACAGTATTTCGGCGCGTCAGGGAATATCCGAGAGATATTTAGAACAGTTAATGGCACTGCTGAAGAAAGCAGGGCTGGTAAAAAGTATCAGAGGAGCCGGAGGAGGCTATGTACTGGCGAAAGAAAAAGAAGATATTTCGGTAGGAGATGTTTTGCGGGCGCTGGAAGGAAAGTTAGAACCTGTAGAATGCTCGGGGTTTTCGGCGGAAGAAAGTTGTGA
Organism: Faecalimonas hominis; assembly: GCF_054660755.1. Lineage (NCBI taxonomy): Bacteria > Bacillati > Bacillota > Clostridia > Lachnospirales > Lachnospiraceae > Faecalimonas > Faecalimonas hominis. Next base: position 16,246 of record NZ_BAAHSH010000037.1, on the reverse strand, counting down.
GGCAGCTGGTGGCTGCGTAACGAAATATGTCTGGCAGAGAATCAATGAAAGCATTAATAATACAGTTGATGAAATCAAACTTGACCAGCTTGTGCGCGAAAGCAAAGCGATGAATTCTATTGAAAAATGTGAACATAGAGATTGTAACAAATAAGCGGGAGGACAGAAAAAATGGAAAGATTTGTTTATTTAGATAATGCGGCAACGACAAAAACGGCACCTGAAGTTGTAGAAGCAATGCTTCCATATTTTACTGAACATTATGGAAATCCATCAAGTGTCTACAGTTTTGCTTCTAAAAATAAAGAGGTCATTACAAAACAGCGTGAGATTATAGCAGATGTACTTGGGGCTTCGGCAAATGAAATATATTTCACTGCCGGAGGTTCAGAGTCGGATAACTGGGCATTAAAAGCGACGGCGGAGGCTTATAAAGATAAAGGTAATCACATCATCACAACGAAGATTGAACATCATGCTATTTTGCACACGGCGGAATATTTGGAAAAACAGGGATTTGAAGTGACATATTTGGACGTAGACGAAAATGGTATTGTAAAGTTGGACGAGTTAAAGAAAGCAATCCGGCCGACAACGATTCTTATTTCCATTATGTTTGCCAATAATGAAATCGGAACAATACAGCCGATAAAGGAAATTGGAGAGATTGCAAAAGAACATGGTATCTTGTTCCATACAGATGCGGTGCAGGCATTCGGACAGATTCCGGTAAATGTAGATGAATGTCACATTGACATGCTCAGTGCAAGTGGTCACAAATTAAACGGACCAAAAGGAATCGGTTTTCTTTATATTAGAAAAGGCGTAAAAATCCGTTCGTTCGTACATGGCGGGGCACAGGAGAGAAAGCGCCGTGCGGGAACAGAAAACGTTCCGGGAATCGTAGGGTTTGGAACAGCCGTAAAACTTGCAGTTGACACAATGAAAGAACGCACGGATAAAGAAATTCAATTAAGAGATTATATGATTGAAAGAATCTCTGAAGAAATTCCATATGCGAAATTAAATGGAGATGCAAAGAAAAGACTTCCAAATAACGTGAACTTTAGTTTCCGTTTTATCGAGGGAGAATCTTTGTTAATCATGTTAGACATGAAAGGAATCTGTGCATCAAGCGGTTCGGCATGTACATCGGGGTCTCTGGATCCGTCGCATGTTCTGTTGGCAATCGGTCTGCCGCACGAGATTGCACACGGTTCACTTCGCATGACATTGAGCGAGGAAACAACAAAAGAAGATATTGATTATGTAATAGATAATTTGAAAGATATTGTAAGTAAATTGAGAAGTATGTCACCACTATACGAAGACTTTGTAAAAAAACAAAATAAATAAGAAAGAAGGACAAGAATATGTATACAGAAAAAGTAATGGATCATTTCCAAAATCCAAGAAATGTAGGAGAAATAGAAGATGCAAGCGGCGTGGGAACAGTAGGTAACGCAAAATGCGGAGATATTATGAGAATGTATCTGGATATTGATGAAAATCAGGTAATTCAAGATGTTAAATTCAAAACGTTTGGCTGTGGCGCTGCCGTGGCAACAAGCAGTATGGCTACAGAATTAGTAAAAGGAAAAACAATTTATGAAGCATTAAAAGTGACAAATAAAGCGGTTATGGAAGCTCTTGACGGACTTCCGCCGGTAAAAGTACACTGTTCATTGTTAGCGGAAGAAGCCATTCACGCAGCGTTGTGGGATTACGCGGAAAAAAACGGAATTAAAATTGAAGGATTAGAAAAACCAAAATCAGATATTCATGAAGATGAAGAAGAGGTAGAAGAATATTAATATGGAAAAGAAAAAAGTAGTTGTAGGAATGTCGGGAGGCGTAGATTCATCGGTGGCTGCTCATCTGTTAAAGGAGCAGGGATATGATGTGATCGGTGTTACCATGCAGATATGGCAGGACGAGGACAGAGCCATTCAGGAAGAAAACGGCGGTTGTTGTGGTCTCAGTGCAGTTGACGATGCACGACGCGTAGCGGGTCAGTTGGAGATTCCTTACTATGTGATGAATTTTAAAAAAGAATTCAAAAAAGAGGTCATCGACTATTTTATTGAGGAATACCGTCAGGGAAGAACTCCGAATCCGTGTATTGCCTGTAATCGCTATGTAAAATGGGAATCTCTTTTAAAAAGAAGTATGGATATTGGCGCGGATTATATTGCAACAGGTCATTATGCCAGAATTGTCAAATTGGAAAACGGGCGTTACACACTAAAGCGTTCGGCAACATTGGCAAAAGATCAGACGTATGCTCTTTATAATCTGACACAAAACCAGTTGTCTCACACGCTGATGCTTGTGGGTGAATATACGAAAGATGAAATCCGTCAGATAGCAGAAAAGATTCATTTACAGGTGGCCAACAAACCGGACAGTCAGGACATTTGCTTTGTGCCGGACGGAGATTACGCTTCATTTATTGAAGAGACGACAGGAGAAAGAATACAGACAGGGAATTTTGTTGATTTAAACGGTAATATTCTCGGACAGCATAAAGGGATTATCCATTATACGGTCGGGCAGCGGAAAGGTCTTGGACTATCTTTGGGACGCCCTGCTTTCGTACTGGAAATCCGTCCGGAGACAAACGAAGTTGTTATAGGTACAAATGAAGATGCCATGTCATATACTTTGCGTGCCAACCATTTGAATTTTATGTCCATTTCTGATTTGGAAGGGGAAATGCATGTGTTCGCAAAAATCCGATACAATCACAAAGGCGCATGGTGTACAATCAAAAAAACATCGGAAGATGAAGTGCTTTGTACTTTTGATGAACCGCAGCGTGCGATTACTCCGGGACAGGCGGTAGTGTTCTATGACGACGAATATGTAATTGGCGGCGGTACGATTATAGGAGTGTAACAGATGCGAGCAGATTTTCATATGCACACAGAGTTTTCAACAGACGCCCATTGTTCACCGGAAGAAATGGTTCTGGGAGCAATAAAAAAGGGGCTGACGACCGTATGTATCACAGATCATATGGATAAAGATTACGACAAAGAGGGAAAACAATTTGTCTTTTGTCCGGAAGAATATTTTTCAACATTAAGGAAATTGCAGGGAGAGTATCGTCAAAAGATAGATGTCCGTATTGGAGTTGAAATGGGGCTGCAACCGCATTTAAAAACATTTGTGGGGAACTATGTGAAGAAATATTCGTTTGATTTCGTTATTGGCTCCGTTCATCTGATTGACGGGAAAGATCCGCATCAGGAGAAAGAAAATCAGATGGAAGATTCGATTCTGTATCGGAATGGGTTTGAGAATATTCTTGAATATGTGAAACAACAGATGGATTTTGATGTTTTGGGGCATATGGATTATGTTGTCCGATATGGAAAGGAAAAAGAAAAATCCTATTTTCTTCAGGACTATGCGGAAATAACAGATGAGATACTGCGCTCTTTAATTATGCAGGGAAAGGGAATAGAATTGAATACGGCAGGATTTAAGTATGGTCTTGGATTTGCCCACCCTCATATTTCTATTTTGAAAAGATATAAAGAGTTAGGCGGGGAAGTTATTACCGTCGGGTCAGATGCTCATCAGCCCGAGAATATTGCTTATGATTTTGACAGGGCAAAAGAAGTTTTAAAAGACAGTGGTTTTAAATATTATACAGAATTTAAGGGAAGAAAACCAATTTTTATACAAGTTGGATAAAAATGCAAAATAACCTTGAATTTTTGTTTTGAATTTAGTACAATGTTAAAAGGCTGATGATTCTTTAACAAAGAAAAAAGAATCTCACATATATACTGTTGAACAGTGATTTTATAATTAAACTTTAGGAGGAATTAATCATGGCAGTAAAAGTAGCGATTAATGGATTTGGACGTATTGGACGTCTTGCATTCAGACAAATGTTCGGAGCAGAAGGATATGAAGTAGTTGCAATCAACGACTTAACATCTCCAAAAATGTTAGCTCACTTATTAAAATACGACTCATCTCAGGGAAAATATGCTTTAGCTGATAAAGTAACAGCAGGTGAAGATTCAATTACTGTAGATGGAAAAGAAATTAAAATTTATGCAAAAGCAAACGCTGAAGAACTTCCTTGGGGAGAAATCGGTGTTGACGTTGTATTAGAGTGTACAGGATTCTATACATCAAAAGCAAAAGCAGAAGCACACATCAAAGCAGGTGCCAGAAAAGTTGTTATCTCTGCTCCAGCAGGAAATGACCTTCCAACAATCGTTTACAATGTAAACCATGACACATTAAAACCGGAAGATACAGTTATTTCTGCAGCATCTTGTACAACAAACTGCTTAGCACCAATGGCTGACGCATTAAACAAATTAGCAACAATCAAATCCGGAATTATGTGTACAATCCACGCATACACAGGTGATCAGATGACACTTGACGGACCACAGAGAAAAGGTGATTTAAGACGTTCTCGTGCAGCAGCAGTTAATATCGTGCCAAACAGCACAGGTGCTGCAAAAGCAATCGGATTAGTTATTCCGGAATTAAACGGTAAATTAATCGGATCTGCACAGCGTGTTCCAACTCCAACAGGTTCTACAACAATTTTAACAGCAGTTGTTGAAGGAAATGTAACAGTTGAAGAAATCAACGCAGCAATGAAAGCAGCAGCAAACGAATCATACGGATACAACGAAGATGAAATCGTATCAAGCGATATCGTAGGAATGAGATATGGTTCTTTATTCGATGCTACACAGACAATGGCTCTTCCATTAGACAACGGAACAACAGAAGTTCAGGTTGTATCTTGGTATGACAACGAAAATTCTTACACAAGCCAGATGGTAAGAACAATCAAATATTTCTCTGAATTAGCATAATTTTAAATTAGAGATAAAGATTCCAAAAGGGGTCCGGTCTTATAGGACTGGGTCCCTTTATTTATACAAATAAGGAGGCACAATCTATGCTTAATAAAAAATCAGTGGACGACATTAATGTAAAAGGAAAAAGAGTTCTTGTAAGATGTGACTTTAACGTTCCTTTAATCGATGGAAAAATTACAGATGAGAACCGTCTTGTAGCAGCACTTCCTACAATCAAGAAATTAGTTGCAGACGGAGGGAAAATCATTCTTTGCTCTCACCTTGGAAAACCAAAGGGAGAACCAAAACCGGAATTATCTTTAGCACCTGTTGCCGTAAGATTATCTGAATTATTAGGACAGGAAGTTAAATTTGCAGCAGATGCAACTGTTGTAGGTGAAAATGCAAAAGCAGCAGTAGAAGCAATGAATGACGGTGATATTATTCTTCTTGAAAATACTCGTTACAGAGCAGAAGAAACAAAGAATGGAGAAGAATTCAGCAAAGAACTTGCTTCTTTATGTGACGTATTTGTAAATGACGCATTTGGTACAGCACACAGAGCACACTGCTCAAATGTTGGTGTAACTCAGTTCGTTGATACAGCAGTAGTTGGGTACTTAATGCAGAAAGAAATTGATTTCTTAGGAAACGCAGTAAATAATCCTGAAAGACCATTTGTCGCTATTTTAGGTGGAGCAAAAGTATCAAGTAAAATTTCTGTTATCGAAAACTTACTTGACAAAGTAGATACACTTATCATCGGTGGTGGTATGGCATACACATTCTCTAAAGCAAGAGGCGGAAAAATCGGACTTTCTCTTTGCGAAGATGATTATATGGAATACGCTTTAAACATGCTTAAAAAAGCAGAAGAAAAAGGAGTTAAATTACTTCTTCCTGTAGACCACCGTATCGGTGATGATTTCTCTAACGATGCAAACGTACAGGTTGTAGAAAGTGGAGAAATCCCTGACGGTTGGGAAGGTATGGATATCGGACCAAAAACAGAGGTTCTTTTTGCTGACGCTGTTAAAGATGCAAAAACAGTTGTATGGAACGGACCAATGGGCTGCTTTGAAATGCCTAAGTTTGCAAATGGTACAGAAGCAGTTGCAAAAGCGCTTGCAGAGACAGATGCCGTAACAATTATTGGTGGTGGAGATTCTGCCGCAGCAGTAAACCAGTTAGGATATGGAGATAAAATGACTCATATTTCTACAGGTGGCGGTGCTTCTCTTGAATTCCTTGAAGGAAAAGAATTACCGGGTGTAGCAGCAGCAAACGATAAGTAGACCGAACATACTTTAAAAAACTTCATCGGTATATACCTCAAAATATATAAAATTAGGAGACGATAAAATGTCAAGAAGAAAAATTATTGCAGGTAACTGGAAAATGAATAAAACTCCTAGTGAAACAGTTACTTTATTGAATGAATTAAAACCATTAGTAGCAACAGAAGATGCAGACGTTGTATTTTGTGTACCTGCAATCAGCATTATTCCGGCAATGGAGGCTGTAAAAGGAACAAATATCTGCATTGGCGCTGAAAATATGTATTTCGAAGAAAGTGGAGCATATACAGGAGAAATCGCTCCAAATATGCTTACGGACGTTGGAGTAAAATACGTTATCATCGGACATTCTGAGAGACGTGAATACTTTGCAGAGACAGATGAAACTGTAAATAAAAAAGTGAAAAAAGCATTTGAACACGGTATTACACCTATCATCTGCTGTGGTGAGACATTAGCACAGAGAGAACAGGGTGTTACTATTGACTTTATTCGTCAGCAGATTAAAATTGCTTTCTTAGATGTAACAGCAGAGCAGGCTAAAACAGCAGTAATCGCTTATGAACCAATCTGGGCAATCGGAACAGGAAAAGTTGCCACGACAGAACAGGCTCAGGAAGTTTGTGCTGCAATTCGTCAGTGTATTGCTGAAATCTATGATGAAGCAACTGCAGAAGCAATCCGTATCCAGTACGGCGGATCTGTATCAGCAGACAGCGCTCCTGAATTATTTGCTCAGCCTGATATTGACGGCGGACTTGTAGGAGGCGCTTCTTTAAAAACAGATTTCGGAAAGATTGTTAATTGGAAATAATGCCTATTGATAAAAAGAAGCGGGATATAGATCCTGCTTCTTTTTTGTGACTACAGGAAAATGCAAGGAGGCATGTATGAGAAGAATTAAAAAAATAAGCCAGACAACAAATAATCGTTTTCTGAATATGTACACACTGCAAATGAAGAGTGATACGGGAAAAGAAAGTACGTACTATGTGGCGTCCAGGGCAAAAAACATTGATGAGTTAAAAATAACAACGAGACAAAACAGAGCGGACGGAGTAATTATCTACAGTTTATATCAAGATGAAAATGATGATGAAGAAAAAATTGTACTTATTCGTCAATACCGCTGTCCGCTGGACGACTATATTTATGAATTTCCGGCGGGTCTGGTAGATGAAGGAGAAGATTTTAAGGCGGCAGGTGTGCGTGAATTGAAAGAAGAGACGGGGCTTGATTTAACACCAATTAATGCAAAAGATATGTTTACGAAGCCGTTTTTCACTACAGTTGGAATGACTGACGAGTCCTGTGGAACGGTGTACGGCTATGCAAAAGGAAAACCGTCCAAAGCGGGACAGGAAGAAAATGAAGAAATTGAAATTGTACTTGCTGATCGAAAAGAAGTGAGAAGAATTTTGCGGGAAGAGAACGTTGCAATTATGTGTGCGTATATGCTTATGCACTTCTTACATACACCTGACGGGAAAGTATTTGATTTTTTGGAGAGTATTTAAAGGCGAAAAACTTGCAACCGATTAGAAAATCATGTAAAATAATTCAGGTAAAGAAAACGTTAATGAATTAACATAAAGGAGATAATACTATGAGTAAAAAACCAACAGTTTTAATGATTCTTGACGGATACGGTTTGAACGACAAACACGAAGCAAATGCCGTTTATGAGGGAAAAACACCTGTTATGGACAAGTTAATGGCTGAGTGTCCGTTTGTGAAAGGTAATGCAAGCGGAATGGCAGTGGGGCTTCCTGACGGACAGATGGGTAACTCTGAAGTAGGACATTTGAACATGGGTGCAGGACGTATTGTATATCAGGATTTAACAAAGATTACTAAATCTATTCAGGACGGAGATTTCTTTGAGAATGAAGCGTTGCTTGCAGCGTGCAATAATGCAAAAGAGCACAATTCAGCCCTTCACCTGTTCGGATTGGTATCTGATGGTGGCGTTCACAGCCATAATTCACATATTTATGGTTTGTTAGAACTTGCTAAGAAACAGGGACTTGAAAAAGTATATGTACACTGCTTCTTAGACGGACGTGACACACCTCCTGCATCAGGAAAAGATTATGTGCAGGAATTGGCAGATAAGATGAAAGAAATCGGTGTAGGTGAAATCGCATCTGTTATGGGACGTTACTATGCAATGGACAGAGATAACCGTTGGGATCGTGTTGAGTTAGCATATAATGCAATGGTAAAAGGAGAGGGAGAAACAGCGGAATGTGCGGTGTGCGCAGTTCAGAATTCATATGACGCAGATAAAACAGACGAATTTGTTCTTCCTACAGTTGTTGTAAAAGACGGAAAACCTGTTGCAACGATCAAAGACAACGATTCTATCATCTTCTTTAACTTCAGACCGGACAGAGCAAGAGAAATTACAAGAACATTCTGTGATGACAATTTTGACGGATTTGACAGAGGAGAACGCATCAAAACAACATATGTATGCTTTACTGAATATGATGTGACAATTGAAAATAAATTAGTTGCTTTCCACAAAACAGAAATTACAAATACATTCGGAGAATTTTTGGCAAACAATAATATGACACAGGCGAGAATTGCCGAGACAGAAAAATACGCTCACGTTACATTTTTCTTTAACGGCGGTGTAGAGGAGCCGAACAAAGGGGAGGACAGAATTTTAGTGAAATCTCCTAAAGTTGCAACATATGATTTGCAGCCGGAAATGAGCGCATATGAAGTTTGTGATAAATTAATGGAAGCAATCAAATCCGATAAATACGATGTAATTATCATCAACTTTGCAAATCCGGATATGGTTGGACATACAGGTGTGGAAGCGGCAGCGATCAAAGCGATTGAAGCTGTTGATGAGTGTGTAGGTAAAACTGTGGAAGCATTAAAAGAAGTTGACGGACAGATGTTTATCTGTGCGGATCACGGAAATGCAGAACAGTTAGTTGATTATGAAACAGGTGAACCGTTTACTGCTCATACAACAAATGAAGTACCGTTTATTTTGGTGAATGCTGACCCTTCATATAAATTAAGAGAAGGCGGCTGCCTTGCAGATATCGCCCCAACTCTTATCGAATTAATGGGAATGGAACAGCCGAAAGAAATGACAGGAAAATCATTGTTAGTGAAATAAGCGTAAAAAATAGCCGGACATGGAAATATCCAAGTCTGGCTATTTTTTTAATGATTTTCCTGTAAGTTTTTATTTGCAGTAGAAAGCATTAGTTTGATTCGATTCAACTGGTTTACCTCACTTGCTCCCGGGTCATAGTCTATGGCGACAATATTTGCGAGAGGGTGACGGTGACGCAATTCTTTAATTACCCCTTTACCTACTACATGGTTTGGAAGGCAGGCAAACGGTTGTGCACAAACTATGTTAGTTGTACCATTCTCGATTAATTCTAACATTTCTCCGGTTAAGAACCAACCTTCACCGGTCTGATTTCCCAGGGAAACGATTTCTTTTGCCATGTTTGCCAAATTTGTAATATCAGCAGGCGGTGTAAAATGTTTGCTCTGTGCAAATGCCTTTTTCGCAGGGGAACGGAACCATTCCAACGCTTTGATACCTAAATTCGCTTTCCATGCAGTTGATTTTTTCATACCCAGGTGGGAAACTTTGAAATTACTGTTATAGAAGCAGTATATGAAGAAGTCAAGCAAATCAGGTACAACAACTTCAGCCCCCTCCTGTTCGAGTAATTCAACTAAATGGTTGTTGGCAGTTGGGTGAAATTTTACCAATATTTCTCCTACGATACCGACACGCACTTTTTTTACGTTGTTCATTGGAAGATTATCAAAATCTTCTATAATTTCTTTGCACATTTTGTTGAATGTACGGCGGCTCGGGTGTTTCTGTGTTAAAAATGTGATACACTTTTGTTTCCATTTTTCGTGAAGCGCATCTGTACTTCCCGGTGTTACCTCATAAGGGCGAACACGATATACGGCACGCATGAAAATATCACCAAATACAACAGCATACATTCCTTTTAATACAAGCGGGAGTGTAAGTTTAAATCCCGGATTTTCTTCCAGTCCGCTTAGATTTAAGGAAATAACAGGAATCTGTGCGTACCCCGCTTTCTCTAATGCGCGTCGGATAAATCCGATATAGTTGGAAGCGCGGCAGCCTCCTCCCGTCTGCGTAATAATAACTGCAATTTTCTCTGTGTTATATCGTCCTGAAAGAATTGCTTCCATGATTTGTCCGACAACAAGCAGGGAAGGATAGCAGGCGTCATTATTTACATATTTAAGTCCTGTATTGATTGCAGATTTACTGTCGTTTCCTAAAACTTCGATGTTGTACCCGCAGGAGCGGAAAGCGGGTTCGACAAGTTCAAAATGAATCGGTGACATCTGCGGACACAATATTGTATAGGTCTCTCTCATTTCTTTTGTAAATGGTACTTTTGTGATGGAAGACGGCTGAATACAATGTTCTATATGTTTTTTCTCGCGCACACGAATGGCAGAGAGAAGAGAGCGGATACGGATTCTTGCTGCTCCTAAATTGTTTACTTCATCAATTTTCAAAGAAGTATAAATTTTACCTGAATGTGTTAAAATATCCGATACCTCATCAGTCGTAACTGCATCTAGTCCACAACCAAAAGAATTTAATTGAATTAAATCAAGATTGTCTTTTGTCTTTACATAATTTGCGGCTGCATATAATCTGGAGTGATACATCCATTGGTCCATAACACGAAGAGGACGTTCCACAGGGTGCAAGTGTGAGACGGAATCTTCCGTCAACACGGCGATGTCATAGGAATTGATTAATTCCGGAATGCCGTGATTTACTTCTGGGTCGATATGGTAAGGACGTCCGGCCAGAACAATACCTCTTTTACCTGTTTTGTCAAGGTAAGCAATCGTTTCTTCACCTTTTCTTCTGATATCTTCACGGCATTTTTTAAGTTCTTCCCATGCTAAATGTACAGCCTGCTTGACTTCTGCCTCTGTAATGGAAAACTTTCCGCTGAATTCTTCTGTCAAACGTTCATCCAGTGTCTCTTCATTTTTAAAAGATAAAAATGGGTTCATGAAATCAACTTTGCCGCTTGTGATCTCGTCCATATTGTTTTTGATATTTTCTGCGTATGAGGTAACAATAGGGCAGTTGTAATGGTTATTTGCATCTTTGAATTCCTGTCTTTCATAAGGAATACAAGGATAGAAGATGAATGAAACCCCATTTTGAATAAGCCATTCTACATGTCCGTGTGCTAACTTGGCAGGATAGCATTCGGATTCACTTGGAATGGATTCGATTCCCAATTCGTATATTTTTCTTGTGGAAGCAGGTGACAAAACAACTCTAAATTTTAATGCATCGAAAAAAGTAAACCAAAAAGGATAATTTTCATACATGTTCAAGACGCGTGGAAGTCCTACCGTTCCGCGTTTCGCATCTGTTTCGGATAAAGGAGTGTAATCAAAATATCTTTTATTTTTGTAAGCGAATAGGTTCGGAATATCATTTTTTGTTTTTGATTTTCCAAGTCCGCGCTCGCATCGGTTACCTGTGATGAAACTTCGTCCGCCGCTGAATTTATTGATTGTCAGACGACAGTTATTTGTACAGCCTTTACATTTTGTCATACTTGTACTATATTCCAAGGCGTTAATTTCTCCGATGGAGAGCATGGTCGTTGTTTTGCTTTCATCGTAACGTTCCCTTGCAATTAGAGCAGCGCCGAAAGCCCCCATAATACCTGCAATATCGGGGCGAACTGCCTCACAATCAGCGATTGTTTCAAAACTTCTTAAAACCGCGTTATTATAGAAAGTTCCGCCTTGAACAACAATGTGTTTTCCGAGTTCTGAGGCATCAGAAACTTTGATAACTTTATAAAGGGCATTTTTGATAACCGAGTAAGCAAGTCCTGCAGAAATATCTGCTACGGAAGCCCCTTCTTTCTGTGCCTGTTTTACTTTGGAATTCATAAATACGGTACAACGTGTTCCTAAATCGATAGGATTTTTTGCAAACAGTGCTTCGTGAGCAAAATCTTCTACGGAATAGTTTAAGGATTTGGCAAATGTTTCGATAAACGAACCGCAGCCTGAAGAACATGCTTCATTTAACTGCACGCTGTCTACGGTTTGGTTCTTGATTTTAATACATTTCATATCCTGACCGCCAATATCGAGAATACAATCTACCTCAGGGTTAAAAAACGCAGCAGCATAGTAATGTGAAACTGTTTCGACCTCTCCCTCGTCCAGTAAGAGCGCTGCCTTGATCAGGGCTTCCCCATATCCTGTGGAACAGGAGTGTACAATTTCAACGCCTTCAGGAAGTTTATCGTAAATATCTTTAATTGCGCTGATTGTTGTTCCGAGCGGATCTCCTTCGTTGCTGTGATAGAAAGAGTAAAGAAGAGTTCCGTCCTCGCCGACAAGTGCTGCTTTGGTTGTTGTAGAACCGGCATCAATGCCTAAAAAACATTTTCCCTTGTAGGAAGATAAATCTTTCACGGGAACCTGATGCTTTTCGTGACGTGCTTCAAAAGCGTCATATTCTTCTTTGCTTGCAAAGAGAGGAGTCATACGCTCTACCTCAAATTCCATTTCGATGCGATTGATAAGTCGCATTTGCAAAGAGGTAAGTTGAATGGAAAGATCCCTGCCGGAATTTAATGCAGAACCGATCGCAGCAAATAAATGTGAATGCTTTGGTGCGATAATATGTTCGTCGTCCAGTTTTAATGTGCGGACAAAGGCTTCTCGGAGTTCTGACAGAAAATGAAGCGGACCGCCCAGAAAAGCGACATGACCGCGAATTGGTTTTCCGCATGCCAGCCCACTGATAGTCTGATTGACTACCGCCTGAAAAATAGAGGCGGAAAGGTCTTCCTTTGTGGCCCCTTCGTTAATCAATGGCTGAATATCGGATTTGGCAAATACACCGCAGCGTGCAGCGATGGAATACAATGCCTGATAATGTTTTGCGTACTCATTTAATCCTGTGGCATCTGTCTGCAGTAATGATGCCATCTGGTCAATAAAAGAACCGGTACCTCCGGCACAGATACCGTTCATACGTTGCTCTACGTTGCCACCTTCAAAATAGATGATTTTGGCATCTTCACCGCCAAGTTCAATGGCCACATCTGTCTGTGGAGCATAATCCTGAAGGGCAGTAGAAACAGCAATAACTTCCTGGACAAAAGGAATTTCTAAATGCTTTGCCAAAGTAAGTCCGCCTGATCCGGTAATTACCGGAGAAACTTCTATCGTGCCTAGTTTATGAACGGCTCTTCCGAGTAAGTCAGAAAGAGTTTCCTGAATGTTTGCGAAATGTCGTTCGTAGTCGGAAAATAAAACCTCGTTTTCTTCATTTAGAACGGCGATTTTAACTGTTGTAGAACCGATATCGATTCCTAATGTATGTAGTGTTTTCTGCATATTTAACTACTCCTTACTATATATAGGTATCTATTGTTTCCTATTAAAATGAAATCGTATTTTTTTACAATACACTACATTATACGACAATCAGAAAAAAAACACAATTGGAAATTTAGTATGGAAAATGTAAAAAACATGTAAAGTCATTGGATTGAATTGACAAATGTGTTTGCAAAAGGTAGAATGTGTTCTATGTTAAGTAAATTGTGGAGGAGTATAGTTTTATGAACTGGATTCAGAAATTAGAACGGAAATTTGGAAGATATGCAATACACAATCTGATGTATTATATTATCATTCTATATGGTGTCGGATTTGTAATTTCTTTGGTAAAACCTGAGTTTTATTATCAATATCTGGCGATGGACGCTGGGGCGGTTATGCACGGACAGATTTGGAGAGTTGTCACATTTTTAATGCAGCCACCTTCGTCAAGTCCGATTTTTATGGTGTTTGCATTATATTTATACTATATGATAGGTCAGCATCTGGAGGCGACATGGGGTGCATTCCGATTTAATCTGTATTTCTTTACGGGCGTGCTTTTCCATGTAATTGCAGCATTTATTGCTTATTTTGTCACGGGAATATCGTTTCCTATCGGAACGGCATATTTGAATTTATCACTGTTTTTTGCTTTTGCCGCAATGTATCCGGATATGGAGTTTCTTTTCTTTTTCGTTTTGCCGATAAAAGTGAAATGGCTCGCCATCATTGACGGTGTACTTTTTGGTTACACGATCGTGCAGGCATTTCTTCCGGCATACAGCACGGGAATTATGGGACTTATCACAAAATCAGATGCAATAGCAGCGGGTGTATCCATTTTAAACTTTGTGATTTTTTATTTATCATCAAGAAGTTTCAAGGAGCATTCACCAAAACAGATGCATCGCAGAAGACAATTTCAAAAAGATATACGCAATGCCAATGCAAATTCAGCGGCACATGCATCTGGTGCAAAACACCGCTGTGCCGTTTGTGGAAGAACAGAGTTAGATGATCCGAATTTGGAATTCAGGTACTGCTCAAAATGTAATGGCGCGTACGAATATTGTCAGGATCACTTATTTACGCATGAACATATCAAATAAGTGCTTCATTATATAAGAAAAAAGGGAAGGATAAGAAGATGAGAAAAACTAAAATTGTATGTACAATGGGACCAAACACAAACGATCGTGAACTAATGAAGAAAATGGTAGAAAAGGGCATGAACATTGCGCGTTTTAATTTCTCTCATGGAGACCACGAAGAACAAAAAAGCAGAATGGATATGTTAAAGGGAATCCGTGAAGAGTTAGGGAAACCGGTTGCCATTCTTTTGGATACAAAAGGACCGGAGATTCGTACCGGCGTACTTAAAGGAGATAAGAAAGTATTTTTGGAAGAAGGAGATACGTTTACTCTTACAACAGAAGAAATAGAGGGAGATAACAAGCGTGTTTCCGTCAGTTATGAAGGCCTTGTGGAAGATGTTGAACCGGGGAAAAAGATTTTGATTGATGACGGATTAATTGAACTGGAAGTAAAAGGAATAAATGGTACAGAGATTACATGTAAAGTATTAAACGGAGGGGAACTTGGCTCTAAAAAAGGGGTTAATGTTCCGAATGTACCTGTGCGTCTTCCGGCACTAACACAGAAAGACAGAGAAGATATTATTTTTGGTGTAGAACAGGGAGTAGACTTTATCGCAGCATCTTTCGTCCGCTCTGTGGAAGGGGTTCTTGAAATTAAGGCATTGTTGAAAGAATGCGGCGCTCCGTTTTTGCCTGTTATTGCTAAAATTGAAAATGCAGAAGGAATCAGAAACATTGATGAGATCATTCACTGTGCGGACGGAATTATGGTAGCCAGAGGCGATTTGGGTGTAGAAATTCCGGCAGAAGAAGTTCCGTATTTACAGAAAATGTTAATCAAAAAATGTAATGATAACTTCAAACCGGTTATTACCGCAACACAGATGCTTGATTCCATGATGAGAAATCCAAGACCGACAAGAGCGGAAGTGACTGATGTTGCCAATGCAGTTTATGACGGAACTGATGCGGTCATGTTATCCGGTGAAACAGCACAGGGAAAATATCCTTTGGAAGCGTTGGAAATGATGGTCCATATCGTGGAAAATACGGAAGAACACTTAGATTATGACATTTTATTGGAGAAAGCGCAGGAACACAGAAGAAAAGGAATTTCAAGCGCCATCGGATATTCTTCCGTTGCCACTGCGATGAATCTTAACGCAAAATGTATCATCACACCAACATTATCCGGAGCTACTGCAAGAGTAGTTTCAAAATTCAAACCGAAAGCGGATATTATCGGGGTGACTCCAAATGAAGCAACTCTTCGTAAAATGCAGATTTACTGGGGAGTTCTGCCAATCAAATCTATCGAATATCATACAACCGAAGACATTTGTAATGATGCAATTGATTTGGTTAATGCAAAACAGTTAGTAGAAACGGGAGACATTGTTGTATTGACAGCGGGAATCCCTTCACCGGTTATGAAGAAAACACGAGACGGTGTAAGCAACATGATGAAAATTGCTGTAATCGAATAAAAATTGAATAAAAATTGATAAAAAATAGTGGCGTCATTGAAGGGTTTATGGTAAAATCATACTAACATTTTTTACTAGGAGATGAATTGTAAACCGAG
>NZ_BAAHSH010000036.1:0-31650 GCF_054660755.1 Faecalimonas hominis | reverse complement strand
AAAAGTTTCATACTCTCGCCCCTCCTTTTTGAGAAAATGGAAATATGAAGAACCTATATAGCACGAGTATATTCTTTTAACCATTCTCTTTCTTCATCTGTAAGATGAGGAGCAATTTTTTCATATACTTGTGCGTGGTAGTTATTCAGCCAATCAATCTCAAATTTAGTCATATACTGTGTATCGATACCGTCAAGGTCGATAGGTGCGAAAGTGATTGTCTCAAATTCCATGAACTGTCCGTATTTATTCTGTTCTGCTTTCTTAACGATAAATTCATTTTCGATACGGATACCGAATTTTCCGTCTTCATAGATACCCGGTTCGTCTGTGATGACCATACCTTCTTCTAACTGGTGGTGTTCGTTTTTGCTTGGAACAACATACCAGCGGAAACCTGTAGGCGCTTCATGAATATTTCCGAGGTAACCTACACCGTGTCCTGTACCACACTGGAAATCCAATCCCAAATCCCAAATAGGTCCTCTTGCGAGAATGTCAAGATTGTATCCGTAGCAGCCATATAAGAATTTTGCTCTTGACAAATTCATCATAGCACGCACAATTGCAGTGAAAAATTTTTTCATTTCATCGTCAACAGAACCAAGTACAAATGTTCTTGTGATATCTGTAGAACCTTCAAAATATCCTCCGCCTGTATCATTTAAGAAGAAAGCGCCTCTTTCTAATTTGACATCAGATTCAGGGGAAGGAGAATAGTGCATCATTGCCGCATGGTCTTTAAATGCACACAACGGTTCAAAACTGTCGCGAATATAACCTTCCTGTTCTGCGCGGAAACCTGTTAACTTATCAGCGGAACTTAATTCAGTAATTGTCTCTTTATCGTAACGTGTTTTTACCCAATGCATGAATTTTGTAATGGCAACACCGTCTTTGATATGAGCCTGTCTGATGTTTTCCAATTCTACAGGATTTTTCATCGCTTTAAAAAGAATAGTAGGGTTTGCGTGCTCTACAATCTTACAAGGAATGTTCTTATAGAGCGCATAGTTCATTTTCATTGGATCGATCATAATGGTTTCGTCTGCCGAAAGTGTCTTGATATCTTCGTAAATATCATTGTATGGGTGGATATGTACGTTGTTTTTTGCTAATTCGGCTAAGATTTCATCGTTTAATTTATTTTCATCAACATATAAGTCGACACAGTCCATTTTTACTACTGCATAAGAAAGTAAAAGTGGGAAGAAATCAATATCATCTCCACGAACATTCAAAAGCCAGCATACATCGTCAAGAGAGGCGATGGCGTGAACGGTAGCACCGTGATCGCGCATAACCTGACGTACACGTTCTAATTTGGAAGCAGTACTTTCTCCTGAATATTTTTCTTCAAGGAAAAATGCAGGTTTATCCGAAAGAGCAGGTCTGTCAGTCCAGACTGCGTCGATTAAATCTTCTGAATAGTCAATGGAAATGTTTTTTGGTGAAAGGGCTTCCTCGTATTCCTGTCCTTCGCCCATGGATAATACACGGCCGTCGAATCCTACTTTTCCCCCTTCTTTAATGTTTGCTGCAAGAAATTCAGTTACGGAAGGAGTGTCACCGACAAACATTTTCATTAAGCGGACGCCGGTTCCTTCCAATTCATTTGTTGCCTGAAAGAAATATCTTCCATCAGTCCAAAGTCCTGCATCATCTTTTAAAATGACAGCAGTTCCGTAAGAGCCGCTAAATCCTGTAATAAATTTTCTTGCTTTGAAATGTTCTCCTACATATTCACTTTGATGAAAATCAGCAGTTGGAACAACGTAAGCGTCAATTCCTTTTTCTGTCATTAGTGAACGAAGGTTTGCAATTCTTTCTGTTACTTTCATGTTGAAATAACCTCCTATTCATATAATTTAAACTATACTAATATTTTATCACAGAAAAAAATAGAATCAATATTTTCATATAAAAAAACAGCCTGATTTCAGACTGTTTTTTTATGGAGCTTTAAGTAAAGTTAATTCTTATTCTTCGCCTTCTGATGTTAAACCGTTTAATGGTTTGATTAAGAAGAACATAACGATTGCACAAACGAATGAAATGATCATGAATGCTAACATGATATTAAAGTCACCCATTTTTTCAACAAGTTTCATGATTTCACCATTGATTGTTGAAGCAACGAAAGAAGCCATTGTCCAAATACCCATTAATAATGATAAGTATTTTTTCGGAGCGAATTTACTTACGAATGAGTTTCCAAGTGGAGAGAAACAAATTTCACCACAAGTAATTAATACACCGAACAGACAAATCCATAAGAAGTGTGCTTTACCAGCACCTCTTACGATGTCCATAAGTGCTAATGCTCCGTAAGATAATCCTAAGAATACGAATGATAAAGTAACTTTCTGGAACATAGATAAGTCACCCTTTGGTCTGTTTGCAAGTCTTTCCCAAAGTTTAGCAGCAGCCAAACTCATGAAGATACATAATAAACCGTTCCATGTTGTTGTTAAATGAGCAGGTGAAAGTTCAAATCCACCAACTGTACGCATTACATTATCACGAATATAGAATGTAAGGAAAATGTCCTGCTGATAGTATGCCAACCAGAATACAACTGAGAATAATGAAACTAAAAGAATAGCCAATACATTTTTCTTCTGTAATGTTGTAAGTGGAGCAGTAGATTTTTCTTTCTTTTCGTGTTTTTCCTGACCGATAACATTTCCCTGTGTATCTGTAAGATATTTGAAAGGTAATTTACCCTGTCCCTGTAACAATCCATAGCATGCTGTAAAGATAGCACCACCAATGAAGATAATGATTGCACAAAGAAGGAATACCTGTCTGAATCCTAATACATCGCCTTCTTTGAATGTTGACATGTATAATGCCGCACCAATCATTGAACCAAAGAAAGCACCAATATTAACGAATGAATACTGGATTGAGAAAGCAGTGTCAAGAAGTTTCTCATCGTCAAACAAACGTCCGATGATAGCGGCAAGGTTACCTTTGAAGAATGCTGTACCGATAGCAACTACAACGATCATAGCCCAAACCATTCCGACACTGTGTGACTGCCAACCAAGTAAATATCCGATACCCATTAAAATACAACCAAGTGTTACTGCGTATCTGGCACCTAAGAAACGGTCACAAATCCAACCACCTACGATTGGTGTGATGTAAGTAAATGATGTTAATGCTGCTGCGATAGGAGCGGCATCAACTTCGCTAAGTCCAATACCACCTTCTGCAACTGAAGTTGCAAGGAAAAGTGCTAAAAGTGGTTTTGAACCGTAGAAAGCGAAACGTTCAAATGTGTAAGTAATACAACAAATCCAATATCCAATAGGATATTTTCCTTTTTTTGCTGTTGCGCCCATAAGTTTAAACCTCCAATAAATAATAAAATTTGTCTTCTCTTTAGTTAATAAAGAGATTGCCACCAGAATTGTCGTGCAAATATGAAAACAAAATTTCTTCGTGGTATGTAAGGCTCCAGACTTACATAACTTAAAGCGGTATACTGTTTTCAATGTACACGTTTCTAACGTTTTGCCTGTATGGACAAACATTTGTCCGATATGGGATAGAGACAAAATGTTAGGAATTTACTGATGTAATCATTTATCCCGTAAAACTGATTATATCATAAAAAGCAGTGGTGTGCAAATAGAATTATTTTCTTTTTTTAGAAAAACTTAAGAAAAATTTAATAGTCAAAAGAGCGGAAAAATGAAATAAAAAGTATGTGAAAAAAATGTCAAATCTTTTATAAAAACCATTGCTATTTAGAATAGTGTATTATATAATATAATCGGCAGAGAATTTGGTTGAATTTTTCAGAAATTTAATAGAAATTTAAAGAAAATGGAGGGCTTAAACATGAGCAACACAACAGCAAACCCGGCAAGTATGAGAATTGCCGCTTTACTTGATTCGGGAAGTTTCGTTGAAATCGGCGGTGCTGTCACAGCAAGAACAACAGATTTCAATATGCAGACAAAAGAGACTCGGGCAGACGGTGTTATCACCGGATATGGAGTAATCGACGGCAATCTTGTATATGTATACAGTCAGGACGCTACTGTACTGAACGGTGCTATCGGAGAAATGCATGCAAAAAAAATCGCGGCTATTTATGATATGGCAATGAAGATGGGAGCACCCGTTATCGCATTGATTGATTGTGCGGGATTAAGACTTCAGGAAGCGACAGATGCACTTCACGGTTTTGGAAGTTTGTATTTAAAACAGACAATGGCTTCGGGAGTGATTCCACAGATTACTGCCATATTCGGTACTTGCGGCGGGGGACTTGCGATGGTTCCTGCTCTCACTGATTTTACTTTTATGGAAGAAAAACAAGGAAAATTATTTGTAAATTCACCAAATGCAATATCGGGAAATTCAGTAGAAAAATGTGATACGGCATCAGCAAAATTCCAAAGCGAAGAAACAGGCTTGATTGATGATATTGGAACAGAAGAAGAGATTTTAAACCAGATTCGTTCTCTTGTGACAATTCTTCCGGCTAATAATGAAGACGATCAGTCATATGATGAATGCACAGATGACTTAAACAGAGTCTGTGAAGGTATTGAGAATGCCTGTGGCGATGCGAGAATGACTTTGGCAATGCTTTCAGATAATTATGTATTCTTTGAGACAAAGAAAGAATATGCAAAAGAGATGGTAACAGGATTTATCCGTTTAAATGGAATGACTGTGGGGGCAGTTGCAAACTGTTCAAAACGTTTTGACGAAGAAGGAAATCTTCAGGAAGAATATGCAACTGATTTAACTGTAAAAGGTTGTAGAAAAGCAAAAGAATTTGTGGATTTCTGTGATGCGTTTAATATTCCTGTTCTTACTTTAACAAATGTAACAGGATTTGAAGCAACAAAATGTTCGGAAAAGAATATTGCGAGAGAAGTTGCGAAACTCACATATGCTTTTGCAGATGCAACAGTTCCAAAAGTAAATGTAATTGTAGGAAAAGCATACGGAAGCGCTTATGTGGCGATGAACAGTAAATCAATCGGTGCAGACATGGTATACGCATGGCCTACGGCGGAGATCGGTATGATGAATGCTGAATTGGCAGCAAAAATTATGTATGCAGATGCAGATGCGGATACAATTCAGGCGGAAGCGAAGAAATATAAAGAATTACAGTCCAGTCCGCTTTCGGCAGCAAGAAGAGGTTACGTAGATACAATCATCAGCCCGGCAGATACAAGAAAGTATGTGATTGGAGCGTTTGAAATGTTATTTACAAAGAGGGAAGAACGTCCATCAAAAAAACACGGAACGGTTTAGTGAGGTGAGACAAAGTGAAAAAAAGAATTAGTTTATTACTATGCGTTTTTGTGCTTACATTCAGTTTTGTCGGCTGTGGGAGTGAGAAGAAAACGATAGAGTATGATAAGGAATTACTGGAGCAGAACGCGGAAATCATTATTCAAAGTTTTTCAGATATGGACGATGAAACGTTTGCACAGTACGAGGACGGCTCGGAATTACAGGTAAATATGATGTTACTGCAGTCGGGACTTCCTATGCAGAAGGAAGAGTTTGTTTCCATGATTCATTCATGGCAGGCGGCCATTGACGAGTGTGGAGAATACAAAAAGCACGGCAAATATGAAATTGAAGCGGGAACAAAGGAAGTTACTTTAAGTACGGAAGCAACATACGAAGACAGAAAAGCGACTATTGAATTCAAATTTGACGATAAGTTGAATATGGAATCTATGGACGTTTCTGCGAAATACACAACAGCGGAAATTCTTGAAAAAGCGGGAATGAATACTGTATTGGGTATGGGAACGGTATTTGTTGTATTAATTTTCCTTGCGTTTATTATTTCTTTATTAAAATATATTCCTTCTATTATAGGAAAATTTGGAAAGAAAGAAGAACAAAAGGAAACAGTAGAAAAGAAACCTGTAGTAGTGGAGCAAAACGAAACTCCGGCTATGGACGATTTGGAATTGGTGGCGGTTATCACAGCGGCAATCGCAGCAGAAACAGGAACATCATCAGATGACTTTGTTGTTCGTTCAATCAAACGAAGAACGTCAAATAATTGGAATTAGAATGAATTTAGGAGGAAATCATAATGAAAAATTATACAATCACAGTAAACGGAAACGTATATGACGTAACGGTAGAAGAAAAAGTTGGAGGAGCAGCACCTGTACAGAGAGCAGCCGCACCGGCAGCGCCTGTACAGAAACAGGCATCGGCAGCAGGAAACATTGAAGTAAAAGCAGGGGCAGCAGGTAAGGTATTCAAAATTGAAGCAAGTGTAGGACAGAAAGTTTCAAGAGGAGATACAGTAATCGTTATTGAAGCAATGAAGATGGAAATTCCGGTAGTAGCACCTGAAGACGGAACAGTTGCTAGTATTGATGTAGCAGTTGGTGATGCAGTAGAAGCAGGAGCAGTAATGGCTACATTGAACTAGGAATTACAAATATGAAAAATAATTGTAAATTCCCAAATTTAACGTAAAGTGGGAGGTTAAAAAATGGAATACATTACAAGTACATTAGGAAACCTCATGGACCAGACGGCGTTTTTTAACTTAACATGGGGAAACTATGTTATGATTGCTGTTGCCTGCGGGTTCCTATATTTAGCAATTAGAAAAGGATTTGAACCGCTTTTGTTAGTTCCGATTGCTTTTGGTATGTTATTGGTAAATATTTATCCGGACATTATGTTGTCGATTGAAGAGTCTTCAAACGGAGTCGGCGGATTGCTGCATTACTTCTATTTATTAGATGAGTGGGCAATTCTTCCATCATTGATTTTTATGGGTGTAGGTGCAATGACAGACTTTGGTCCTCTGATTGCAAACCCGAAAAGTTTCCTTTTGGGAGCAGCTGCACAATTTGGTATTTTTGCAGCATACTTAGGCGCTATGGCGGTGGGATTTTCAGACAAGGCTGCGGCTGCTATTTCCATTATCGGTGGGGCAGACGGACCGACATCTATTTTCCTTGCAGGTAAATTACAGCAGACTGCTATTTTAGGACCAATTGCGGTTGCGGCATATTCTTATATGTCATTAGTTCCTATTATTCAGCCGCCAATTATGAAATTATTGACAACGGAAGAAGAACGTAAAATCAAAATGGAACAGTTGAGACCGGTTTCTCAGTTGGAAAAAATCCTCTTCCCAATCATTATTACAATTGTCGTATCTTTAATTCTTCCTACAACAGCGCCACTTGTTGGTATGCTTATGTTAGGTAACTTGTTTAAAGAATGCGGTGTGGTAAGACAGTTGACGGAAACGGCATCAAATGCACTTATGTATATCGTTGTTATTCTTCTTGGAACATCTGTAGGGGCAACGACAAGTGCGGAAGCATTTTTGAATATGGACACACTCAAAATTGTAGCTTTAGGATTAGTAGCGTTTGCGTTTGGTACGGCGGCAGGTGTGCTGTTCGGTAAATTGATGTGTAAGGTGACCGGCGGAAAAGTAAATCCTCTGATCGGTTCAGCGGGTGTATCGGCAGTGCCTATGGCGGCCAGAGTTTCGCAGAAAGTCGGTGCGGAGGCAGATCCTACAAACTTCTTATTGATGCATGCAATGGGACCAAACGTTGCGGGAGTTATCGGTACTGCTGTTGCAGCCGGAACATTTATGGCGATTTTTGGTGTTAAATAAAGATGGAGGAAATTAGAATGGAAATCGAAAAAAAACCAATTAAAATTACAGAGACAATTTTACGAGACGCACATCAGTCTTTAATTGCAACAAGAATGACTACAGAACAGATGCTTCCAATCGTAGATAAAATGGACAAAGTTGGTTATCATTCAGTAGAGTGCTGGGGTGGAGCGACATTTGACGCATCTCTTCGTTTCTTAAAAGAAGATCCGTGGGAAAGACTTCGTAAATTCCGTGACGGATTTAAAAATACAAAATTACAGATGTTATTCCGTGGACAGAATATTTTAGGATACCGTCCATATGCAGACGATGTAGTGGAATATTTTGTGCAGAAATCAGTTGCAAACGGTATTGACATTATCCGTATTTTTGACTGTTTAAATGATATCCGTAACTTAAAAACGGCAGTAAAAGCTGCTGTAAAAGAAAAAGCAGATGCACAGGTTGCCTTATCGTATACACTTGGTGATGCTTATACATTGGAATACTGGATGGATATTGCAAAGAAAATCGAAGACATGGGGGCTACTTCTATCTGTATTAAAGATATGGCAGGTCTATTAGTTCCATACAAAGCGACAGAGTTGATTACAGCGATGAAAGAGGCTACTTCACTTCCGATTCAGTTGCATACACATTACACATCAGGTGTTGCATCAATGACTTATTTAAAAGCAGTTGAGGCAGGAGTTGACGTGATTGATACGGCTATGTCACCATTTGCCATGGGAACATCACAGCCGGCGACAGAAGTAATGGTAGAAACATTTAAAGGAACACCGTATGACACAGGTTTAGACCAGAATCTTCTTGCAGAAATTGCAGATTATTTCCGTCCGATTCGTGATGAGGCATTGGAATCAGGATTGTTGAATCCGAAAAACTTGGGAGTAAACATTAAAACATTATTATATCAGGTGCCGGGAGGAATGCTTTCTAACCTGACTTCACAGTTGAAAGAACAGGGAGCGGAAGATAAATTCTATGAAGTGCTTGAAGAAGTGCCTAGAGTACGTAAAGACTTAGGTGAGCCGCCACTTGTAACACCATCTTCACAGATTGTTGGAACACAGGCAGTATTTAATGTGCTTATGGGTGAACGTTACAAAATGGCAACAAAAGAAACAAAAGATGTTTTATGCGGAAAATATGGTGCTACAGTAAAACCATTCAATAAAGAAGTACAGAAGAAATGTATCGGAGATGCGGAAGTGATTACATGTCGTCCGGCTGATTTGATTCCTGATGAATTGGATACATTAAAAGATGAGATGAAACAATGGTCACAGCAAGATGAGGACGTATTATCTTATGCGTTATTCCCTCAGGTTGCGACAGACTTCTTCAAATATAGAGAAGCGCAGCAGACAAAAGTGGACCAGAAAGTTGCGGACACTGAAAACGGAAGTTATCCGGTATAATAAAGTTAAAAGAGTTAGCATTTGCTAACTCTTTTGCGTTATGAAAGAAAAACGGAAGAAAAGACTTTTCTTTATTTCTTTAGTTGTGTATAATAAGTTTTTAGGAAAAAGAGAAGGGATACGGAGGCCGAGAATGAACAGCAATAATACGAATGAACTGTTAAGTAAAATAAACGAGAAATATGCAAGATTGAGTAAAGGACAGAAACTGTTGGCGGAATACATTGCTGAAAACTATGACAAGGCAGTGTTTTTGACTGCTGCAAAACTCGGGAAAACGGTGGGGGTAAGTGAGTCTACTGTTGTCCGTTTTGCCACCCAATTGGGATACGACGGATATCCCGGTTTTCAAAAGGCGTTGGAGGAACTGGTAAGAAACAAACTGAATTCCATACAGCGTATGGAAGTGGCTTATGGGAGAATTGCCCAGTCAGAGATATTAGAAACCGTACTGCAATCCGATATAGAAAAAATAAAACTGACTTTGGCAGGCATAGAGCAGGGCGCCTTTGATTTGGCGGTAGATACGATGCTCAATGCGAAACGCATATATATAGTAGGAATCAGAAGTTGTGCGCCTTTGGCAAGTTTTCTTGGGTTTTATCTGAATTTGATTTTTGACAATGTAACGCTGGTCAATACAAACAGTGCAAGTGAAATTTTCGAGCAGTTAATTCGTATTAATGAAGAAGATGTAATCATCGGAATCAGTTTTCCTCGTTATTCAATGCGGACGTTAAAGGCTTTGGAATTTGCAAGTAACCGTAAGGCGAAAGTAATTACACTCACGGACAGCGTACATTCGCCGATGAATTTGTATTCATCATGTAACCTTATAGCGAGAAGTGACATGGCATCTATTGTTGATTCGCTGGTTGCGCCATTGAGTGTGGTAAATGCGCTTGTAGTTGCCCTATGTATGAAAAAGCAGACGGAAGTGATTGATACGTTGGGAACGTTGGAAAAAATATGGGACGAATATCAGGTATATAGCAGCGATGAACTAAATCCGGTAAATGACAAGATGTCACTGAAAAAAGTAGAAAGAGATGGAGAAAAATAGATGAGTAAAGTAGTTGTGATAGGCGGAGGGGCAGCAGGAATGTTTGCTTCTGTTTTTGCGGCGCGAAACGGAAACGAAGTACATCTGTTTGAAAAAAATGAAAAGACGGGCAAGAAACTTTTTATTACGGGAAAAGGCCGCTGCAATATTACGAATGCAGGGGATATGGAAACACTGTTTCAGTCAGTGGTATCAAATCCTAAATTTTTATATAGCAGTTTTTACGGATATACAAATGAAGATGTAATTTCGTTTTTTGAAGAAATTGGAGTGAAAACAAAGATAGAGCGTGGCAACAGAGTGTTTCCGGTGTCAGATCATTCTTCGGACGTTATCAATGGTTTGGAGAGAGAAATGAAAAAACTGGGCGTAAAAGTTCATCTGAATACGAAGGTGAAATCTGTCGAAGGAAACGAAGAAGGATTTCGGGAGATTGTTTTATCAAACGGTGAAAAAGTAACAGCGGACGCATGCATTGTGGCTACGGGAGGCTGCTCGTATCAGCCTACAGGTTCCACGGGAGACGGTTATCGTATGGCGGAGAGTGTGGGACATACGGTTACGGAAGTATATCCGGCGTTAGTTCCCCTAGAGATTAAGGAAGATTTCGTGGGAGAACTGCAGGGACTTTCTCTTAGAAATGTGGAAGCGACAATCTATGACGGGAAAAAAGAAATTTACAGTGATTTTGGAGAAATGCTGTTCACCCATTATGGAGTGAGCGGCCCTTTGATGCTCAGTGCCAGCAGTTATATTACGAAAAAACTGCAGGACAGAGAGATGAAATTGGTGATAGATCTAAAGCCTGCGTTATCCGAAGAACAGTTAAATCAAAGAGTGTTAAGAGATTTTGAAGAGAATAAAAATAAGCAGTTTAGAAATGCAATCACTAAGTTGTTTCCGGCAAAGTTAATACCGGTTATGGTTATGTTAAGCGGAATAGATGCGGAAAAGAAAGTAAATGAAGTTTCAAAAGAAGAACGCATGGAGTTTGTTCGTCTGATTAAGCATTTTACGCTGACAATTAACGGGACAAGGTCTTTTAGGGAGGCCATCATTACGCAGGGCGGCGTGAAAACGAAAGAAGTAAATCCGGCAACGATGGAATCAAAACTGGTTCCAAATCTGTACTTTGTAGGAGAAGTGCTGGATTTAGATGCCCTGACGGGCGGGTTTAACCTGCAGATAGCATGGTCTACGGCATATATGGCCGGAAGCAGTATTTGGTAAGAAGGGAGAAGGAGAATGGGATATAATATAGCAATCGATGGTCCTGCGGGAGCGGGAAAAAGTACAATAGCAAAAAAAGTGGCAAAAAAATTAGGGTATATTTATGTAGATACGGGTGCATTGTATAGAGGAATGGCGGTTTATTTTTTAGAAAACGGAGTGTCCGCCGATGAAACGGAACAGATAGGAAAGATGTGCAGACAGGCTGTTGTGACATTGGGATATGAAGACGGAGTACAGCAGGTATACTTAAATGGAGAGAACATTACGGCAAAACTTCGGGAAGAAGAAGTAGGTAAAATGGCGTCTGTCAGTTCTGCAATAAAAGAAGTCAGACTCCAATTATTGGAATTACAGAGAGACTTGGCTGCCAAAGAAAATGTTGTTATGGACGGAAGAGACATTGGAACGAATGTGCTTCCACAGGCGGAGACGAAAATCTACCTGACGGCAAGTGTGGAGACAAGAGCAAAAAGAAGATTTTTAGAACTGCAGGAAAAGGGTGTTCCGTGTGTGTTGGAAGAGATAGCCAAAGATATTGAAGACAGAGACTACAGAGATATGAACAGAGATGTGGCGCCGCTAAAGCAGGCGGAAGATGCGGTTTATATTGATTCTTCTGAAATGTCCATAGATGAAGTCGTTGCAGAAATATTAAAATATTGTAAATAAAGGTGAGAAAATGGAAATAAAAGTGGCAAAGACGGCCGGATTTTGCTTTGGAGTAAAAAGAGCCGTGGAAACGGTGTATGATCAGGTTGAAAAAGAAAAAGGCAAACAGATTTACACTTACGGACCGATTATTCACAATGATGAAGTTGTAAAAGATATGCAAAAAAGAGGAGTGAAGGTGATTCAGACGGAGGAAGAACTGGAAAACCTGGAGAATGGCGTAGTTATCATACGTTCTCATGGCGTGCCGAAAAGAATTTATGATAAACTGGCAGAGAAAAATATTGCGTGCGTAGATGCAACATGCCCTTTTGTTAAGAAAATTCATAATATTGTAAAAAGGGAGAGCGAAGCGGGCAGCCAGATTGTGATTATCGGAAATAATGAACACCCCGAAGTTGAAGGGATTAAAGGGTGGTCAACTTCTCCGGTTACGGTTATTCAAACGATGGAAGATGTGAACAATTTTGAGCCTGATAGGTCTGGGAAGGTGTGCATTGTATCACAAACGACATTTAATTACAAGAAATTTGAAGAATTAGTTGAAATTATTTCTAAAAAGCGTTATGATATAAGTGTTTTAAATACGATTTGTAATGCGACTACCGAGCGTCAGACCGAGGCGAGAAGCATTGCAGAGGGCGTAGATGCTATGATAGTTATCGGTGATAAGCATAGTTCTAATACCCAGAAATTATTTGAAATATGTGATAAAGCATGTAACAATACGTACTATATTCAGACACTTGACGATTTGGATTTGAATCAATTGGGGTCGGCAAAAACGGTAGGTATTACAGCAGGGGCGTCAACGCCTAATAATATAATTGAGGAGGTTCAAAATAATGTCAGAATTAACTTTTGAACAAATGTTAGAAGAGTCTTTAAAAACAATACGTAATGGAGAGGTCGTAGATGGTACTGTAATCGATGTAAAGCCAGATGAAATCATCTTGAATATAGGGTATAAAGCAGACGGTATTATTACAAGAAGCGAATATACAAATGAGCCAAACGTTGATTTGACAACTTTAGTATCAGTTGGTGATACGATGACTGTTAAAGTATTGAAAGTAAATGACGGAGAAGGTCAAGTGTTGTTAACATATAAGAGATTAGCAGCAGAAAAAGGTAATGAAAGATTAAAAGAAGCTTTTGAAAACAAAGAAGTATTAAAAGCGACAGTAAATCAGATTTTAGGCGGCGGATTAAGCGTTGTTGTTGATGAAGCAAGAGTATTCATTCCTGCAAGTTTAGTATCTGATACATATGAAAAAGATTTAAGCAAATATCAGGGACAGGAAATTGAATTTGTTATCAGCGAATTTAATCCAAGAAGAAACCGTGTAATCGGTGACAGAAGACAACTTTTAGTTGCAGAGAAAGCAAAATTACAGGAAGAATTATTTGCAAACCTTAAAGTGGGAGATGTTGTCGAAGGAACTGTTAAAAATGTAACAGATTTCGGTGCATTTATCGACTTGGGCGGAGTAGACGGATTATTACACATCTCTGAAATGTCATGGGGAAGAGTTGAAAATCCAAAGAAAGTATTCCAGGTAGGCGAAACAATCAAAGTTCTTGTAAAAGATATTAATGATACAAAAGTTGCGTTAAGTTTGAAATTCCCTGAGACAAATCCATGGGCAAACGCAGAAGAAAAATATGCTGTAGGAACAGAAGTTACAGGTAAAGTGGCAAGAATGACAAACTTTGGTGCATTTGTTGAATTAGCACCGGGCGTAGATGCTTTACTTCACGTTTCTCAGATTTCTAAAGTACACGTAGAAAAACCGGCAGATGTTTTAAACGTAGGACAGGAAATCACAGCAAAAATCGTAGACCTTAACGTAGCAGACAAAAAAATCAGTTTAAGCATGAAGGCTCTTGAAACAGAGGAAACAGCAGAAGAAACAGAAGAATCTGTTGAGGAATAGGATAGGGCTGGAGTAGAGATACATAAAAAATAGGGACGGAAGTCTCTATTTTTTATGTGAAAAAATATGTTAAAAATTCATCAAGATGTATATTAAAATATACAATCATTTGTAGTGAGTTACTAGAATTATATAAAAAATTCTTGTATGATATACATAAAGGATTGAAAACAAATGAAAGGAAGAGATAAAATGAAACTTTTAACATTTAAAGGAGGAATTCACCCTGATGATGGAAAGCAACTGGCAAAAGATAAGAAAATTGTCAGTATACTGCCAAAAGAAGAATTGGTTTACCCACTTTCACAGCATATTGGCGCACCGGCAAAACCTGTCGTGAAAGCGGGAGACAGAGTTTTGAAAGGGCAGAAGATAGCAGAAGCGGGAGGATTTGTTTCTGCGTCAATATTTGCATCTGTGTCAGGTGAAGTGAAAGGGATTGAAAAGCGTTTTAATCCTTCAGGAGCGAAAGTAGATTCGATTGTTGTGGAAAATGATTTTCAATATGAAGAAGTTTCGTATCTTCCGGTGAAACCTCTTGAGGAGATGACAAAGGAAGAGATAATTGATCGAATTAAAGAAGCGGGAATAGTGGGAATGGGAGGTGCAGGTTTCCCTACTCATGTAAAATTATCTCCGAAAGAGCCGGAAAAAATAGACTATGTCATTGCGAACTGTGCGGAATGTGAACCGTATATTACTGCGGATTATAGAAGAATGTTAGAAAATCCTGAAGAATTGATCAGCGGAATGCGTGTTGTATTAAGTATATTTCCACAGGCGAAAGGAATTTTCGGTGTGGAAGATAACAAACCGGATTGCATTGAAAAATTGAGAAAACTGACGGAGAAAGAGTCGAGAATGGAAGTAAAGGCATTAAAGACAAAGTATCCGCAGGGTGCGGAACGACAGTTAATCTTTGCCACAACGGGAAGAGCAATCAATTCTTCCATGCTTCCGGCAGATGCAGGCTGTGTAGTGGATAATGTGGAAACAATGATTGCCATTCATACAGCAGTTGTCGAAGGGAAAGCGGTTACGGAAAGAATCGTAACGTTAAGTGGAGATGCGGTAAAAGAACCGGGTAACTTCAAAGTGTTGTTCGGGACAAATCATCAGGAAGTGATTGAAGCGGGAGGAGGATTTAAAAATCCGCCTGAGAAAATCATTTCAGGAGGTCCGATGATGGGATTTGCCATGTTTACTACAGACACTCCAATTACAAAAACTTCATCATCTATTTTGGGATTTACGAAAGATGAGGTAAAGGCGAATGAGCCTACTGCCTGCATTAATTGCGGACGATGTGTGGAAGTCTGTCCAAGCCGTATTATTCCTTCAAGACTTGCAGATTTGGCGGAGCGTCACGATGAAGAAGGATTTAAAAAACTGGAAGGGCTTGAGTGTATAGAATGTGGTTCGTGCAGTTATGTATGTCCGGCAAAACGGCAGTTAAAACAGTCCATTGGAACAATGAGAAAAATTGCGTTGGCAAATAGAAAAAAATAAAGGAAGAGGTGACGAAAAGTGAGTGAACAATTTAATGTATCGTCTTCACCACATATACGTTCAAAAACAACAACAGCAAATATTATGTTATGCGTAGTGCTGGCACTATTACCTGCCACAGCATTCGGAGTTTATAATTTCGGAGTACAGGCGTTGGGTGTCGTATTGATTACGGTAGGTTCAGCGGTGCTTACGGAGTACATTTATGAGAAACTGATGCACAAAAAAGTGACGATTTGTGATTTCAGTGCGGCAGTAACCGGATTACTATTAGCACTGAATCTTCCGCCTACAGCACCGTGGTGGCTCTGTGTTCTTGGAAGTGTTTTTGCTATTTTAATCGTAAAACAACTTTTTGGCGGATTGGGACAGAACTTTATGAACCCTGCATTGGCAGCCAGATGTTTTCTTCTCATTTCCTTTACGGGAAGAATGACAACATTTGTATATAATGATGCGGTGACAAGTCCAACACCTTTGGCGGCATTAAAAGCAGGTGAAGATGTAAATCTTAAAGATATGTTTATTGGAAATATTGCAGGAACAATCGGTGAGACTTCAGTAATCGCTATTTTAATAGGAGCGATATTCCTGCTTGTTATGGGAATTATTCAGATTCGCATTCCTCTTACATATATTGTAACATTTGTTATTTTTCTTATTTTATTTAGTGGACACGGGTTTGATGTCAACTACATTGCCGCACATCTTTGCGGAGGCGGATTAATGCTTGGCGCATGGTTTATGGCAACGGATTATGTGACTGCGCCGATTACAAAAAGAGGACAGATTTTATATGGTGTCTGTCTTGGCGTTCTTACGGGAACGATTCGTCTGTTTTCGGGTTCGGCAGAAGGGGTGTCATATGCAATTATCATTAGTAACCTTTTAGTTCCGTTGATTGAAAAGGTAACAATTCCGAAACCTTTCGGCAAAGGAGGAGAAAAATAATGAATAAAATTGTAAAAAATGCACTGATTTTGACAGCGATTACTCTTGTATCAGGTCTGTTGCTTGGCGGTGTCTATGAGATAACAAAGGAACCTATACAGGCGTCAAAAGAAAAGGCAAAACAGGAAGCGTATAAATCTGTTATGTCAGATGCCGAAGAATTCGAGACAGACAACAGTTTTGATGAAAAGAAAGCGGAGAAAATTTTAGAGAAAAACAAAATTAACGGCTGTTATCTAAGCGAAGTTGCAGTTGGAAAAGATAAATCAGGAAAAGAGATTGGATATGTCATTACTTCGACTTCAAAAGAAGGATATGGCGGAGAAATTCAAATTTCAGTTGGAGTTTCAATGGACGGAACGGTAACGGGAATTGAAATCTTATCCATCAATGAAACTGCAGGTTTGGGAATGCAGGCAACTGAGCCGGCATTTAAAAAGCAGTTTGAAAATGTCAAAACAGATAAGTTTGAAGTGAAAAAAGATAATCCAAAAGGAAATGTAGATGCGTTAAGCGGTGCTACAATTACAACGAGAGCCGTGACAAATGCAGTAAATGCAGGACTTTCATATTTTCAAGATGCGTTGGGAGGTAGTGTAAATGAATAAGTGTATGGAACGGTTATATAACGGTCTGATTAAAGAAAACCCTACCTTTGTATTAATGCTCGGAATGTGTCCGACATTGGCGGTTACAACTTCAGCCATCAATGGAGTAGGTATGGGACTCACAACAACAGTTGTATTAGTTATGTCTAATATGTTGATTTCCATGTTGAGAAAGGTTATTCCGGATTCAGTGAGAATGCCGGCATTTATCGTAGTAGTAGCATCTTTCGTAACGATTGTGCAGTTTTTATTGGAAGGATTTGTTCCTGTTTTATATGATGCGTTAGGACTATATATTCCTCTTATTGTAGTAAACTGTATTATTTTGGGAAGAGCGGAAAGTTACGCATCTAAAAATCCGGTTCTTCCGTCAATTTTCGATGGGATCGGTATGGGGCTTGGTTTTACTGTAGGATTAACAAGTATCGGTATTGTCCGTGAAGTAATTGGTGCGGGAGAAATCTTTGGATTCCGCGTAATGCCTGCATCTTACGAGCCTATTACTATTTTCATTTTGGCGCCGGGAGCATTTCTTGTACTTGCAGGTCTTGTTGCTTTACAGAATAAGATTAAAGCAAATGCAAAGAAAAAAGGAAAAGAAGTAGTTGAAGCAAGTTGTGGCGAAGGCTGTGCATCTTGTGGAAACCACGGTTGCAAAGGAAAAGTATTTCCTGTAGAAAGCGATAAATAGGAGGGGACAAAATGAAAGAGTTATTGATTATTGCGGTTGGCTCTGCACTTGTAAATAACGTTATTTTAAGCCAGTTTTTAGGAATTTGTCCATTTTTAGGTGTGTCTAAAAAGGTGGAAACAGCGGCAGGTATGGGAGGAGCGGTTGTATTCGTTATTACAATTTCATCGTTCTGTACCGGTTTGATTTATAAGTTTATTCTGTCACCGTTACATTTTGAATATTTGCAGACAATTGTATTTATTTTGGTAATTGCTGCGTTGGTACAGTTTGTTGAAATGTTTTTGAAGAAAATGATGCCTCCGTTATATAAAGCGTTGGGAGTATATCTTCCGTTAATTACAACAAACTGTGCAGTGCTTGGTGTAGCATTGACGAACGTACAGAAAGAGTACGGAATTTTGGAAAGTGTAGTAAACGGATTTGCAACTGCTTTAGGATTTACGATTGCCATTGTAATTATGGCGGGAATTCGTGAAAAAACAGAGCATAATGATGTATCACCGTCATTCCAGGGAACACCTATTGTACTTGTGACGGCAAGTTTAATGGCGATAGCGTTCTTTGGATTTTCGGGACTAATTTAGGAGGCTGGAAAAATGAGTATAACGGGAATAGTAATTGCTGCCGTAATCGTAGGCGGAACAGGATTATTTATCGGTGCTTTTTTAGGACTGGCAGGAAAGAAGTTTGCTGTGGAGACAGATGAGAGAGAGGAAGCAATCATAGAAGTTCTTCCGGGCAATAACTGTGGAGGCTGCGGATACGCAGGTTGTTCAGGTCTCGCCAGTGCGATTGTAAAAGGAGAGGCAGAGATAAGCGGCTGTCCGGTTGGAGGATCAGCCGTGGCGGCGGAAATCGGTAAAATTATGGGAGTTGAGGCAAAAGAGCAGACTCGAATGACTGCCTTTGTAAAATGTGCCGGAACTTGCGACAAGGCTGGAAAAGATTATGTGTATACAGGTATAGAGGACTGTACAATGATGAAATCCATGCAAAATGGCGGTCCTAAATCATGTAATTACGGCTGTCACGGTTTTGGAACTTGTGTAAAAGCCTGTCCTTTTGATGCAATTCATATCGAAAACGGTGTTGCTGTGGTAGATAAAGAAGCATGTAAGGCGTGTGGAAAATGTATTGCGGTATGTCCGCAGAATTTAATTGAATTAGTACCTTATGGACAGAAACATTTGGTACAGTGTAATTCTAAAGATAAAGGAAAAGATGTCATGTCAGCATGTAAGGCGGGCTGTATTGGCTGTAAAATGTGTCAGAAAGTCTGTGAGTATGATGCGATTACGGTAGAAGATAATATTGCGCACATTGATCCTGAAAAATGTACAAATTGCGGGGCTTGTGCAGAAAAATGTCCTAAGAAAATTATTATGTAGGGAAGAAAAATGTGGAAACAGGCAGGAAAATTGTTTTGGCAGGATATAAAGAAATTAAAGATAGCGATTATCCTTATTGGTATTTATCTTGCTTTCATGAAATTTGTGTTACATAGTGGGTGTCCGTTTGTAGTTGTGACAGGATTTCCATGTGCAGCTTGTGGGCTGACAAGAGCAGGCGTCCATTTCCTTAAAGGGGAATGGATACAGGCGTGGAATGTACACCCTGCCATTTTTCCCATCGTACTTCTTGTTGTCGTTTTTATAATTCAGAGATATTTCAGACAAGCATCATTAAAGAAATTAAAAAAATATGCGATTTTGCTTATTGTGGGAATGCTGGTTTTATATGTTTACCGGTTTGCCACACAATTTCCGGGCAACCCGCCAATGTCGTATTATAGGGATAATTTGATGATGCGTATTGTGAAATGGATAAAAATGTGATATGATAAGCAATAAATTATTATAGACTAAAGGAGTTGCAGTTATGGAAGAAAATTACAATAACGAACAGGAAAACGAACAGCAGTACCAGTATAATTATAATACGGACTATAACTACAATCAGCCTCAGAATTACAATCAGCAGAACGACAACGGAGTAATGTCGGTAGGGGAATGGCTTTTGACAATTTTAGCCACAATTATCCCATGTATCGGTCCCATCATATATTTGGTTTGGGCCTTCGGAAAAGGTGGAAATGAAAACCGCAGAAATTATTGTAAGGCGTGGTTGATTTACTGGGTAATTCAGACAATATTAGCAATTATTTTAGTGATTGTTTTATTTGCGCTAATTATTCCGGCATCTTCACAATACTATTATTACTAGAGTAGAAAAATAATGATACCCTCTTATTTCAAGATGGTATCATTTATTTTTTTCTGTACAATGTAACTGATAATCGTCTGTAATGAAAACGGCATCAACATTATCTAATTGGTTGATTAGTTTTAATCCATTTTCTAAGCCTAAAATAAAGCAGGCAGTGCTGAGCGCATCGCCGTCAGCGGAGGAATCGGATATAATTGTTACACTCAAAAGATTGCTTTCTTTTGGATAGCCGGTGGAGGAATCCAAAAGATGGTGATAGATTTTACCGTTCTTTTTAAAATATCGTTCATACACGCCTGAAGATACGACAGAGCGGTCATCTACGGGAATGGAGGCTATTGTTTCGTTTTGTTCTCCAAAAGGTTTCTGTATACCGATATGGAAAGGTTTTCCGTCCGGTTTATTGCCGACTGTCAGTACGTTGCCTCCGAGATTAATCATGGCGTGTTTGACACCTTCTTTTTCAAGATATTCCTTCAGGCGGTCTGCGATGTAACCTTTTGCGATTCCACCCAGATCTAACGCGGCTTTGGGATCGAGGAGTTGAACGGTATTTCCGTCAACCACTACGTTTTTATAATTTACATGACTTTTTGCTTCCTGAATAAGAGTTGGAGCGGGAACGTTTCCGTCATTGTTTTTGAAGTCCCAAAGACTGCTCAGAGGGGCAATCGTAATGTCGAAAGCACCATTTGATAATTCGCTGTAATAGAGAGCCTTCTTAATAAGTTCGACTGTTTCGTCAGAAACTTCTACGGGAACTCCGTTACTTTGATTAATTTTTGAAATTTCGCTTTCGGGAATCGTCCTGCTAAATTTGTTTTCATATTCCGAGCATAGTTTGAAACAATGCTCTAAAATGGAAGAGTCGTTTGTGCCCCAAAGTTTAATGGAGATAAGCGTATCAAAAAATATTCCGCTCTTACTGATAGAGTCTTTGGAAACAGGGGTGGTGCAGCCGCTTAAAAGCAGCAGACAAAAGGTTAATACAATACTTATATAACGACGTTTCATACATATCCTCATTTCTTTATGATTTTACTTAAATAGTATATACTAATTTATACTCGAAATGCAATCGAACATATGATTGCATAGTCGGAATGAATATGATAAAATAGGCAGGGAGAAAATAGCAGATGAAGAAAAATGACTATAAGTTAATGATAATTATTATTGGAATAGCGGTTCTTTTATTTTTAGCGGCAGCGTTAAAAGATAACGGTAAGGAGAATGTTATTGAGATAAAGATAGATGGCGTTGTTAAGGGCAGGTATGCGCTTTCCGAAGACAGAGAACTGAATCTGAACGGGACAAACCGCCTTGTGATCAAAGACGGAAAGGCTGATATTACGGAAGCGGATTGTCCGGATAAAGTATGTGTAAAGCAAAAGCCTATTTCAAAAGCAGGAGAAAGTCTTGTATGTCTTCCGAATAAAATTATTATTACGGTTGTGGAAGGCGAGGAGAATGAATTGGACGGAGTAGCCAATTAGGAGGAATATCATGAAAAATAAAGGTGTCTATTTTGGAATGTTTACGGCGCTGGCACTGATTTTCAGTTATGTGGAGTCACTTATTCCTTTTCATATCGGCATACCGGGAGTGAAACTGGGGCTGGCTAATTTGGTTATTGTCGTCGCCATGTATAAGATGAATAAAAAGCAGGTCTATCTTTTATCCGTGACAAGAGTAGTTCTGGCGGGATTTATGTTTGGCAATCTGTTTAGTATTGTATACAGTCTTGCAGGCTCACTGCTCAGTCTTGCGGTGATGTACGGTCTGAAAAGAAAAGAATCGTTTAGTATTATGGGAATCAGTATGGCGGGCGGAGTGTTTCATAATATAGGACAGTTGATTGTTGCCATGATTGTGCTGGAAAGTCTAAACTTAGTTTATTATGCATCTGTGCTGTTAATTTCGGGATTAATTACGGGGATTGTAATTGGGATTGTCTCCGATGAGATAATGAAGAGGATTAAGAAAATCCATTTTTAGTAATGAAAGTGAGGAAAAGATGATTTCATATATAAGAGGAGAATTGGTGGCAGTTGAAGAGGAAAAAGCAGTTATAGATGTGGGCGGAGTAGGATATGGCATTTTTATGCCTGCGCAGTCTATGGGAAAATTGCCGCCATTACATGAAGAGGTGAGGTTACATACATATCTGCATGTAAAGGAAGATGCCATGCAGTTATACGGATTTTTGACAAGAGATGATTTAAAAGTATTTAAACTCGTTATCGGTGTCAGCGGAATAGGACCGAAAGGCGCATTGAACATTCTGTCCAATTTAAGTGCGGACGATTTGCGCTTTGCCGTGCTGTCAAACGATGTCAAAGCGATTTCTGCCGCTCAGGGCATCGGCAAGAAAACAGCAGAAAAACTAATTATTGAATTAAAGGATAAGTTGAGTATGGACGATGTCTTGGAACATATGGTACAGGAAGAAGAAGTGGCTGTAACCGGCCAAAACAGTGGAGTGCAGGCGGAAGCCGTGCAGGCGCTTGTGGCGTTGGGATATGGCAATACGGAGTCACTGCGGGCAGTGCGCCGGGTAGAAGTGAATGCGGACAGCGATGTGGAAACTGTGTTGAAACAGGCGTTGAGATTTATGATGTAAAAGGCGGGAAAATAAAATGGGAAAAAGGATTATTACAACTGAGAGTCTGGAAGAGGATTTAAAGATAGAGAATCATCTGCGGCCTCAACTGCTCACGGATTATATTGGACAGGAAAAAGCAAAAGAGATGCTCCGCATTTACATTCAGGCGGCAAAAGAGAGAAACGAAGCACTTGACCATGTGTTATTTTACGGACCGCCCGGATTAGGAAAGACAACACTGGCAGGAATTATAGCAAACGAAATGGGAGTGAATTTAAAGATTACATCAGGTCCTGCCATTGAAAAGCCGGGAGAAATGGCGGCAATTTTAAACAATCTTCAGGAGGGCGATGTACTGTTTGTCGATGAAATTCACCGATTAAACAGACAGGTAGAAGAAATTTTATATCCGGCCATGGAAGACTATGCCATTGACATTATGATTGGAAAAGGTGCGAATGCCCGCTCCATTCGTCTGGATCTGCCTCAGTTTACTTTGGTTGGAGCGACTACAAGAGCAGGAATGCTCACCGCACCTTTGCGCGACAGATTTGGAGTTGTGCAGCGGCTGGAATTTTATACGGAGAAAGAATTACAGACGATTATTATCCGATCAGCGGGAGTGATGGGCGTGGAAGTGGACGAAAATGGCGCTATGGAGATGGCGAGAAGATCCAGGGGAACTCCACGTCTTGCCAACAGGCTGTTAAAGAGAGTGAGAGATTTTGCACAAATTAAATACGATGGAATTATTACGGAAGAAGCGGCAAACTATGCGTTAGATTTATTGGAAGTGGATAAGTATGGTTTGGATCACATTGACAGAAATATTCTATTGACAATGATTC
The DNA here is from genome assembly GCF_054660755.1 of Faecalimonas hominis. Lineage (NCBI taxonomy): Bacteria > Bacillati > Bacillota > Clostridia > Lachnospirales > Lachnospiraceae > Faecalimonas > Faecalimonas hominis. Next base: position 8,226 of record NZ_BAAHSH010000036.1, on the reverse strand, counting down.
AGAAATTTAACGGAGGCCCGGTGGGACTTGACACTTTGGCGGCATCTATAGGAGAAGATTCGGGAACGATAGAAGATGTGTATGAGCCGTATCTTATAAAAAACGGATTTCTCCACCGGACGCCGAGAGGGAGAGTGGTTACTTCTTTTGCATATCACCATCTGGGAATTTCAGAGGAAAATCATTAAAATAGTTGGATTTTCAATTTGAATGGTTTATAATAAAGAATACATGATTAGAAAGTAATAAGGAGGTGTCCTATGGCATCGTCAAAAAATTATACAGAAGTTTTAATTGGGGGAAAAGTTTTTACTCTGAGCGGTTTTGAGAGTGAAGAGTATTTGCAGAAAGTTTCTACATATTTAAATCGCAAAATGGACGAATGCAGCAGTGTGGAAGGGTACAAGAAGCAGAGCGCTGAGACGAGAAGCATATTGCTTGCACTCAATATTGCGGACGATTATTTCAAGACAAAGAGCATGGCAACGACATCGGAAGCGGACATTGAACTGAAAGATAAGGAGATGTATGATTTAAAACACGAGTTGATTTCTGCACAGTTAAGTTGCGAAAATGCTGAGAAAGAAATAGACAGATTGAAAGAAGAAAATACGGAGTTGCAGAAACAGATTGTAAAACTGGAAACGGAGTTAAAAAATCGTGAAAAATAAAAGACTGTCAGCGGACAGTCTTTTTTAAAGGGAACAGGTATGAAAAGAGAAATAGAAATTTTAGCACCGGCAGGCTCATATGAAAGTCTGAAAGCGGCGATTGCGGCAGGTGCAGATGCAGTTTATGTAGGAGGAAATCGTTTTGGAGCGAGAGCATATGCGAACAATTTTTCGGAGGAAGAATTGCTGGAAGCGATAGACTATGTACATCTGCACGGAAAGAAAATTTATTTAACAGTTAATACACTGTTAAAAGAAAAAGAACTGGAAAGAGAACTGTACTCGTATCTTCTGCCTTATTACAGACAGGGGTTAGATGCGGTTATCGTACAGGATCCGGGTGTTCTTCGCTTTGTGAGAGAATATTTTCCAAGCCTTCCCATTCATGCAAGCACACAGATGACGATTACAGGAGCAGATGGTGCAAGATTTATGGAAGAGCAGGGCGTAGAGAGAATTGTTACGGCAAGAGAGTTGAGTTTGCAGGAGATAAAGGAAATATCTGAAAAGACTTCTCTTGAAATAGAGAGCTTTGTTCACGGTGCTTTATGTTACTGTTACTCGGGGCAATGTCTGTACAGCAGCCTTTTAGGAGGACGAAGCGGAAACCGGGGACAGTGCGCGCAACCGTGCAGACTTCCTTATAAAGTGGACGGAAAAACGTCCTATGTGATGAGTTTAAAAGACTTATGTACGGTGGAATTTATTCCCGATTTGGCAGAGGCGGGAATTTATTCGTTCAAGATTGAAGGGAGAATGAAAAAGCCTGAATATGTGGCGGCAGTAACGTCGATTTATCGTAAATATGCGGATTTATACTTGCAAAAAGGACGAAAGGATTATTCCGTATCCCGGGAAGATAAACAGATTTTGATGGATCTGTACAATCGCGGCGGTTTTCACACGGGATATTATCAGATGAGAAACGGGAAAGAAATGCTATCATTACATCGCCCTAACCATGCAGGTATAAAAGCAGTAAAGGTAGTTTCGCAGCAGGGAAAAGAAATAAAAGCAGAAGCAATGACAGAACTGCACAAAGGCGATATTTTGGAGTTGCCTGATAAAGAAAATTATACATTGGGACAAGATGTAAGAATAGGGCAGCAAATTTCGATAGGATTGCGCAAAGGGAAAAAAATCGGCAAAGGGGAAGTGTTGAACCGTACCCGAAATGAAAAACTATTGCAGGAGTTGAGAAAAAACTTTGTGGAACAAAAACTGCAGGAAAAAATTAATGGGAATTTAATACTTTCTACAGAAAAAGATGCTACACTAACATTGAGGCTTGGCGATACGGAAGTTACTGTTGTCGGAGAAAAGGCGGAACAGGCGTTAAACCAGCCGATGAGTGAAGAGAGAATTGATAAGCAGATGAGAAAGACGGGGAATACTCCATTCGTATTTGATACGCTTACGATTTCTTTGGAAAATTCTCTTTTTATGCCGATGCAGAAATTAAATGAATTAAGAAGAAGCGGTCTGGAGATGCTGGAAAAGGAAATTTGTGCAAAATACAGGCGCAGGGACGAAAAGCAAGAAGAGGAAAAACAAGAAAAACAGGGTATAAAGAAAAATAAGCAACACGATATACAGTCTCTGTTTGTCTATGTGGAAAAGAAAGAACAATTCCTTAAAGCAATCGGTAACGAATCGGTAAAAAGAATTTATATCGACTGTACAATCATAGAGAAGGCATGGGAAAATAAAGAATTATCAGATTTGACTAAACAGGCCCGGGATAGAGGGAAAGAAATATATTTTGCGATGCCATATATTTTTAGGGGAGATACAGAGAAGAAATATGCAGAAACTTTTGATGCAACTGTATTCGATGGTATTTTGATAAGAAACTATGAGAGTTTTTATTTTCTGAAAGAAAGATTTCCGCAGGCACATATTGTGCTGGACTGTAATATGTATCAGTTCAATCAGGAAGCAAAAAGGTTTTGGGAAGAGAATGGAGTTCATGAATTTACCGCACCGCTGGAATTGAATTACAGAGAGTTACAGGAACTTGGGTGTGATAAAAGTGAGTTGGTCGTATATGGATATTTACAGATGATGGTGTCGGCGCAATGCATTCATAAAACTACCGGGAAATGTACTCACCGGAGTGGATATACAAAAATGACTGACAGATATAATAAGCAGTTTACATCAAAAAATTGTTGTGATTACTGTTATAATATTATTTACAACGCAGAGCCACTGTGCCTGCTTGAACAAAAGGAAGATATTTTACAGTTAGCCCCAAAAGAATTGCGCCTTCATTTCACGATAGAAAACGGAAAAGAAACAGAAGAAGTGATAAAACAGTTCGAGGAAGTTTTTATCCATAATAAAGAAATTGGAACGTATGAAAAGGCGTTTACAAGAGGCCATTTCAAACGAGGAGTAAAGTAGGTGAAAAATTGGTAAATATTATAGTTGAATTATCCAAATATCTGATGATTATCTGCATAGCAATCTACACATATCTTTGTTTTTCGGTATTTGGTTATGAAGATGAGTATAAAAAAAGAAAATTGCTGAGAAGGCAGAACAGGCTGATGTTTGCCATACACTTTATGGCGTATCTTGTACTGTATTTAAAAATGGACGAGGTAAAAGTAATTGCGTTCTATCTCATACAGATTGCTCTTCTTAGCGGAATTATTTTGCTTTACACGAAAATCTATCCAAAGATTTCAAGGCTGGTCGTAAACAATATGTGCATGCTTCTGACGATTGGATTTATTATTCTGACAAGACTTTCTTTTCAGAAGGCGATAAAGCAATGTATCATTGTAGCAGGTTCGGTTTTGCTCAGCCTTGTGATACCGGTTGCCATAAGAAAAATGAAAAAACTGGCAGACTGGACATATCTGTATGCAGGAATAGGTTTATGTGCGCTGTTGCTTGTGCTTCTTTTGGCCAGTACGTCGGGAGGAGCTAAACTTGGTTTTACAATTGCGGGAATTGGTATTCAGCCTTCAGAGTTTGTAAAGATTTCTTTTGTGTTTTTTGTTGCCGGCAGGCTGCAAAAATCAACGGAATTTAAAGATGTTGTCGTGACAACGATTATAGCGGCGATTCATGTTATTATTCTTGTTTTAAGTACAGACTTGGGAGCAGCGTTAATTTTATTTGTAGTTTATTTGATTATGCTGTATGTGGCGACAAGGCAGCCGCTGTACTTGATGGCAGGTGCTGCAGGCGGAGGCGTTGCAGCTGTGGCGGGCTATTTTCTGTTTAGTCATGTGCGCACCCGTGTTGCCGTCTGGAGGGGACCTGTCAGTCCGCAGACACCGGGAGGTCATCAGGTTGCACAGTCACTGTTTGCCATAGGTACGGGCAGTTGGTTTGGCATGGGACTTATGCAGGGAGCGGCAGATAAAATACCGGTTGCAACGGAAGATTTTGTTTTTGCGGCAATTGCTGAAGAATTGGGATTGATTTTTGCTCTCTGTATGATGCTGATTTGTGTGAGTTGTTATGTGATGTTTCTCAATATTGCCATGCAATTAAGAAATACGTTTTATAAATTAGTGGCACTTGGACTTGGAACATGTTACATTTTTCAAATATTCCTCACAATCGGAGGAGGAACGAAGTTTATTCCATTGACGGGTGTTACACTTCCTCTTGTAAGTTACGGAGGAAGTTCTGTGTTGAGCACAATTATGATGTTTGCAATTATTCAGGGATTATATGTATTAAGGGAAGACGAGGAAGAAATCATTGAGAGAAAAAAGGAAAGACAGAAATCAAAAAAGCAGGCGTTTAACGGACGACGATATAATGATTCTGATGGACGACGATCTGGACGCCCGTCTCGAGCGGCTTCCGAGCAGCCAAGACGAAGAGTGGGGGCAAAGAAGACAACCCGCTAAAAAAACAACACCAAAAAAGGCAGTTGAGAAAAAGCCGAAAAAAAGCCGAAAAAAGGTTACAAATAAAGAATTTGCAAGAATCACGTATTTGTTTGTCAGCCTGTTTCTTGTTTTAATGGGATATATTGTATATTTTAATGCAGTTAAGGCGAAAACTATTATTAACAGTCCTTATAATATGAGGCAGGATATTTTTGCTGACAGGGTAATCCGTGGGAAAATTTTAGATAAAAATGGAGAGGTTCTTGCAAAGACAACAGTTGGCGAGGACGGAAAAGAGACGAGGGAATATCCTTATGGGGACTTATATTCTCATGTTGTGGGATATGCTTCAAAAGGTAAGGCGGGATTGGAGTCAGTGGAAAATTTCAACCTCCTTACGTCAAACGCATTCGTTTTGGAAAAAATTATGAAAGAGTTCAAAGGAGAAAAGAACATAGGAGACAATGTGGTAACTACGCTTGATACGAATTTGCAGCAGGCGGCATATGATGCTTTGGGAGATAACAAAGGTGCGGTTGTTGTAATGGAGGCTGACACGGGGAAAATACTTTCCCTCGTATCAAAACCTACTTTTGATCCAAATTTTGTTGCGGAAAACTGGGCAGAGTTAAATCAGGATAAAGACAGTGCCATGTTAAATCGCGCCATGCAGGGAAAATATGCTCCGGGTTCTACTTTTAAAATCGTGACGGCTCTGGAATATATAAGAGAAAACAGTGATTACGATTCCTATCAGTATAAATGTACAAGCAAAATTGAGCATGAAGGAACGGTCATTCACTGTAATAACAATAAAGTACATGGAATGGAAGATTTGAGAAGTTCTTTTGCAAATTCATGCAATACATCTTTCTCGAATATCGGTTTACAACTAGACATTTCAAAATATAAAAAGACGGCAGAAGATTTACTGTTTAATAAGGGGTTGCCATCACCACTTATGTATAGTGAAAGTAAATTTGTCTTATCACCAAAAGATGCCTCTTCTGAGGTAATGATGACTGCCATGGGTCAGGGAAAAACGCAGGTAAGTCCATATCATATGGCGCTGATTACATCATCAATTGCAAACGGTGGAAAACTTATGAAACCATATTTGGTTGATAAAGTGGTAAATTATTCAGGAACAACAGTGACAAAAAATATGCCGGAAGAGTATGGAACACTTATGACAAGAGAAGAAGCCTCTCAACTGACGGAATATATGGAAGCGGTAGTAGAAGAGGGGACGGCAAAAACTCTCAGCGGTCAGGGGTATTCCGTAGCGGGAAAGACAGGAACGGCAGAATACAGTGTAGATAAAGAAAAGGTACATTCATGGTTTGTTGGATTTACAAATGTGGAAAATCCGGAACTGGTTATCAGTGTTGTAGTGGAAGGCTCTGATGCAACAGGAACAAAGGCAGTAAATGTTGCAAAAAAAGTTTTTAACAGTTATTATTAGTTAAAAGTCGAAAAGAAGGAATAAAATGGAATTTTATAAAAATTTATATGCCGGGGAGAGTCTGAAAGAAAAGCGGGAGAGTGTTGTAGAAAAATTAGAGATGGGAAAAGTACAGTTTAGCTGCTATCTGATCGTACTTCCTAACAATCCGGTAAATCAATTGGAATGTTATGATTCTATTCTTCTCCTGCAAAAAAGATGGATTGAAAAACCGGCACTTGTTGTCGGTGTGGCGAGCAGTTATACAGAATCACTGGAAGTGATAAAAAGGATTACGGAAGATACATATCTTCGCTATGGTGATGCTGATTTAAGAAGATATATTTTGGAAACGCAGCAGGAATTTCAGGAAAGTAAAGTATAGGTGTTTAAATGTTACATATTTTATGTATACTATTAAAAATAATAGGAATATTGATTTTGGTCTTACTGGGACTCATTGTTCTTATAGCGGGGATTATGCTGTTCGTACCGATTCGCTATCGAATAGAGATGAAGGGAGAAGGTACTTTACAGTCTTTGGAAGTGAAAGTAAGATTTTCATGGCTGTTGCATCTTCTGTCAGGTTATGTGTCGTATGCGGATAAGAAGGCAGACTGGCAGGTGAGAACCGCATGGAAAAAGTGGAATGTACCGGTATCTGTACAGAAAAAAGAAGAAACAAAAAAGACAGAAGCAGAGCCTGAAAAAACGGCAGAAGTAACAGAACAGCCAAAACAGATTGAGTCAAAAGAAGACCGGAAAAAACTTCCCCCGCGGGAAGTGGTGGTCAAAAAAGAAAAGAAGCGAAAAAAAGTTTCACTTTTGGATAAACTGAAGAAAATCTTTCAAAAGATAAAATATACAATACAAAATCTTTGTGGTAAGATAAAATTACTTTCTGAGAAAAAAGATAAAGTTTTGGAATTTCTGGAAGATGAACTGCATCGGACAGCATGGGGGAAAACTAAGCAGGAAATAATACGGCTGTTAAAGTATTTAAGACCGAAAAAAATCAAAGGAAGAGTCCGCTTCGGCTTTTCGGATCCTTATCTGACGGGAAAAGCATTGGCAATACTTAGCATGTGGTATCCTTTTTATGCGAATATGCTTTCGATTGCGCCGGATTTTGAGAAGGCTGTTTTGGAAGGAAACATAAGTGTCAAAGGGTACATTAGAGGAGTATATTTCCTGATTCCGGTTTTTAATATCATACGAAGCAAAGAAATCAGACAGACATATAAACATATACGGGCATTTCAACTATAAACAAAATGAATGGAGGAATTCAAATGGCAGAGAACAATTTAAAAAATACGGTGGAATCTCTTTTTAAAGGAATGGACAGCGTAGTTTCATCAAAGACAGTAGTGGGGGAAGCGATTCATATCGGTGAAACAATTATTTTACCTTTAGTGGACGTATCGTTTGCAGTAGGTGCGGGTGCTTTTGAACAGGATAAGAAGAATAAAGGTGCAGGCGGACTTGGAGGGAAAATGACACCAAGTGCGGTTCTTGTTATTCAGGACGGAAAGACAAAACTGGTAAATATAAGAAATCAGGACACAATTACAAAAATTTTGGATATGGTTCCTGATGTGGTAGAAAGATTTAGCAATCAGAATAAGGAAAAAAAGATGACAGAGGACGATGTGGCCGAGATATTAGACGGAAAATCAGAGAAGGAGTCATAAAACGAAAATTTTTGCATAGAATGGAATAAAGATGTAGTTGGAAGTGGAAGATGAAGAGGGTAATTGGATTTGCGCTGTTTTGGGTAGCGGTCGGCATGCTGATATCCATGTTTATTTCCAGTACATTTTTAAAGGTGACAGTTATTATTATCTGTTTCCTGTTAGGATATATATTGTTTTGCTGTGACGGAAAATAGCAATAAAAAAACGAGGTGATATGAAATCATCTCGTTTTATCATGTGTAAAATTAAGCACGTTCAACTCTTCCTGATTTTAAGCAAGAAGTACATACGTACATTTTTTTAGAACCACCTTCAGTTTTAACTCTTACTGATTTTACATTAGATTTCCACATTTTTGGTGTTTTTCTATGAGAGTGACTTACGTTGTTTCCAAAATGAGCACCCTTTTCACAAATAGCACATTTAGCCATGATTGCACCTCCTAACGATATTAATAGCCATAATAGACTCACAACACTAAGTATTCTAGCAGAAAAGTAGAAAATATGCAAGAGTTTATTTTCCTCTTATTTAACTTTTATAAACCATTTTTGATA
>NZ_BAAHSH010000035.1:0-11597 GCF_054660755.1 Faecalimonas hominis | reverse complement strand
CCGAAAAAAATCGGGAACGACAATTTCTTTCTTTTCCTAGCCGGGACTGGAAATGTTTTGCCAGACGGGAAAATGTTTCGGACAGTATAAGAATTTAGAAATGGGATTTTCTCCCGAAGAACGAAAAGTAATGCTGAAAAGTTATTTTCGCAATAGAGATGCCGAGGCTTTCACCCCATATATTTTAAAGCCGTCCTTTCATACTCCTACTTACTTGAACATTGAATTGCATGAATCACATACCGTTACGATTTTTTCTTTGAAAGAAAACTTCCAATTTTCTTTTATCCAAATAAAAGAATCCAGCATATGCACCGCTTTCTATTCTTTCTTTCAATATTTGACGGATTCTGATTTTGTCTATACCGCCAAAGAAACCGGAAGTATTTTAGAAAATTATTTTCATTCATTACTATAAAATAAAAACGGGCAGGAAAAATAATCTCCCTGCCCACACTTTATACTTTTTTCTCATAATCTTTCAACACATTTATTACCTGTTTTGACATCGGAATCAGAACAAGCATATTGAAAATCGTCATCAGTCCGACTCCCACATCTCCCAAATCCCAGACAAATGTATATGTCGCCAGTCCACCGATAAACAACATTGCCAGTGCAACTATTTTATAAATTGTCTGTGATGTCCAGTTATCTCCGAATAAATACGCCACATTTGACCTTGCATAATACAACACACCGATAAATGTCGAAAAACTAAACAACAATAGCGTAAATGTAATGAAAATCACTCCAAATTCGCCCATGTGATATTCCATTGCCTTCTGCAAAAATTCCATACCAACAAGACCTTCTACTTTTCCCTGCGGTACTAAAAGCATAATCATCGCAGAACAACTGCAAATCACAATCGTGTCGATAAATACACCAAATGCCTGTAAAAGTCCTGCCTTCGCCGGGTGGCTTACGTCCGCTGCCGCTGCGGCACACGGCGCCGAACCGCTTCCTGCCTCGTTGGAAAATAATCCTCTTTTTACCCCGTTCATCAAAACTGCGCCAAATCCACCTGCGACAACCTGACGGATTCCAAACGCCTCAGCAAAAATTCTGCTGAAAACTTCCGGAAGCATTCCGATGTTCTTTCCAATAATGAACAGTGTAATAAGCAAATAACCCCCTGCCATAATCGGAACCACAACGTCCAGTACTTTCACAGTTGCATTTTTTCTTAAAACAATAATAGCAGAAACTACCACAAGTATAACCGTTGTATAAATCGGTGGAATGTGGAACGCATTTTCCATTGATGAAGTTACGGAATTACTGATTACCTGACTAATTCCACACCAGCATACCAACCCTGAAATCGCAAATAAAACGGCTATTAAACTATATCTTCTCTCTTTTTTCCTTGTCATATATGAATGAATATAATATGCCGGACCGCCCCGATAACCGTTATATAATGGATCTTTCTCCTTATACATCTGAGCCAGTGTCGCCTCCACAAACGCCGTGGACGAACCAATCAGGGCTGAAATCCACATCCAAAAGACCGCTCCCGCTCCACCTGCCGAAATTGCCGCAACAACTCCGACTAAATTTCCCATACCTACACGGGTTGCCGTAGATACAATCAATGCCTGTACACCTGATATGCTGTTTTTCTGTGTCTCACTTTTCTTTTCCTTCACAATCTGCAGAATGTGTGGAAATTTTCTCAGCAGGATAAACCTTGTCCTTATTGTGAAAAAAATCCCCGCCGGAACTAAAATCATTACCAATAGGGATAAACCTATTGAACTTCCGCCCGGAAGGGGTATTGTAATCAAATCTCCCCACATCAGATTATATAATGTACTTATTATTTTCATAACTAAATCCTCTTTCATTTTTGTTTCCAACTCATTATAACTTCATTTCTGTAATTCTTCAACGTTTTTATGCTTTAAATTGAAAAAGTTTTGAAAACACAAAAAATGAAAGAGCATAATTTTAATACAACTCACACTCTTTCACTTGCAAAAATCTTTATTCTGTTATTATATCTCCGTTCTTATCCATGCGGTAGATGGCAAATGCGATTTTAATTTTAGAAATATCTCCCTTTTCCACACTATCTTCATTAAAGACCACACGAATTTTTTCGCCTTCCGTCAAATTTTCCGGCATTGCTTTTATATCAAATCCGGTTAAATCTAAGGTGAGTTTCTCTGCCTCTTTTACTTCCTTTGGGGCTTTCGTTTCTTTATTATCTGTCGGTTTAACTATGAGAGTATTTTCCCTCACTTCAATCACCTTCGCATTCAGATAACTTTGTGATTTTTCTTTTTCCACGTCACAGCCCGTAACAAAAACAGTAAAGAGAAAAATAGTGAGAAGACACAGAAGCATTTTCTTTTTCATATTTTGACACCTCCCTATATATCAAACGGGGTTTCTAATAAAGTCACTTCTTTCTCTGTCGCATTCAGTTCTATCTTGCAGCCTATCGGTAAAGTAAACATCGGGTGAGTGTGGCAACAGTCAAACTCAGCCAATATAGGAAAATCTGCTTCCCCGATAACTTCCATTAGTATGTCATACGGCTTTCTTCCCGTTCCATTGTCGTCAAACTTTTCATGTTTTCCTAAAATCAGTCCGCCGATTTTATCAAACACGCCTGCCAGTTTTAATAATGAAAAACTTCTTTCTATCGTACAGGCATCTTTTAGCGAATCTTCAATAAAAAGAATATCTCCTTTTCGTATTTCCGGCATATATTCCGTTCCGAAAAATCCTTCCATCGTGTTCAGATTCCCGCCGACAACTCTTCCTGCACACTTTCCTTCTTTTACACATACCCATTCGTTATCTCTTTTTTCTTTAGAGCGGTTCTGTGTACTCCAATCAACAAATTCATCTGTCCAATATTCCGGCTGCTTGTATGAAAATGTCCCTTCCGTATACCGAAGCATTTTTTCAAAGTATTCATATGTCATATCGACAAACGGCGGAAATTCCCCGAAAGACGCTGCCAGTGCAGGTCCATAAAATGTCACCAGTCCCGCTTTTGCATAAATCGCCAATAAAAGTGCCGTTGTATCCGAATAACCGACAATCATTTTCGGGTGTTTTCTTAAATACTCATAATCAATATAAGGTAAAATGGAATTTGTATTGTTTCCACCTATAGAAGACATTAAAATTTGTACGTCATCTCGATAAAGCAGTTCGTTAAATTCTTTTGCCCGCTCCTGAATACTTCCCGAACGGTAGAAATCTTTCTTCTGAAATAACAAACCGTCAATAACATTATATCCTTTTTCCTCTAAGTATTTCTTCCCATTCATATAACGAACAGGCGTCGTACTTGATATAGGAGAAGACGAGGAGAACACTCCTATTCCGATTTGCCTGTCTGTACTTAATTTCTTTACTTTCATTCATTATCCCTCCAGTCGATTCGCCTTTACAAAAACTGCCAATCCTATCAAAAACATAATTGCTAAGATAATCACTCCCCCGTTCGGACTTCCTGTCCACTGAGCAAACGCTCCCATCAGCGCTGTTCCCATAAATGAAGCCCCTTTTCCGCAAATGTCAAACAGACCAAAAAATTCTCCCGACTTTTCAGGCGGAATAATTTTAGCAAAATAGGAGCGGGATAACGCCTGTATGGCCCCCTGAAACATTCCGACAACTACCGCAAGCACCCAAAACTCCCACTGTTTGTCCAACTGAATAGCAAAAACTGCAATGCCCGTATATGCCACAATACATATTTTAATCAATTTGTCCGTCTCGTATTTCTTCGACGCCTTTCCAAAAAACAGTGCAAACGGAAATGCAACAATCTGTGTAACTAAAAGCGCAACTAAAAGTCCTGTCGTATCCAAACCTAAAGCACTTCCATACGCTGTGGCCATGTCAATAATTGTATACACTCCATCAATATAAAAGAAAAAAGCAATTAAAAACAAAAATATCTTTTTATGTTCTTTTATTTCACTGAAGGATTGTCCCAATCTTCTAAAACTTGAACGAATCGGATTTTTCTCTCTTTCCGCATAATGTGTCTGCTCATAGTTTTTCAAAAGAGGCAAAGTGACTAAAAACCACCAGCCGGCATTTAAACAAAAAGCAAATATCATTGCAGCCGTCATACTGATTCCGATTTTCTCATGAAACAATACGAATATTAAACTGATGATAAATGGAAAGCAGCTTCCAAGATACCCCCATGCATAGCCGTGTGAGGACACCGTATCCATTCTCTCAGGTGTCGTCACATCAGCAAGCATTGCATCATAAAATATCAAACTGGCTGAATATCCTACTTTCGCCACCACAAACACTGCCAAAAAGACAATCCACGATGTCGGAAGGGAAAGTCCTGCGCAGCCAAGCACTCCGACCATCATACTGACGGCAAAAATCGGTTTCTTATATCCTTTCGTATCTGCAATTGTTCCTAAAATAGGACCGATAATTGCCACCAAAAATGTGGCAACAGAAGTTGCGTATCCCCAATACGCCAGATAATCCACCTCTGAAATTCCCGCTTTTTCTGCCATTGCATCAAAATAAATCGGAATAATCGTAGATACAAGCAAAATAAATGCCGAATTCCCCACATCATATAAAATCCAATATTTTTCTAACTTCGTCAATTTACTCTTATTCATTTGTATGTCCCCCGCGGTTACTCAAAATCACGTTCAAAGCGTTCGTCCAGTTCATTTCCTTCCAAATACTCATCAAATTTCTGAATAAGATATTCTGCTACCGGAACAGCATTTTTAAATCTCTCATAAAGACCTGCATTGCTTTCCACACACTTTGGATTATCTTCCACTTTAAATAAATGTCCCTGAAGGGCATCGTACTGTCCGGACAGTTTCATTCCTCTATTTAAAATAGTTCTTTTCACTTTCCCCGGCGCCACAAGAATACTCTTATATTTTCTCATGGATTTTAACGCTTTATGTGCTTCCTCCGGCTCCACGCCTTCATAAAACTTTGCTACACACTTCGCCGTGTCCTTATCTGTCGGAAAAGTTTTTCCTACCGGATAAGAAAGCGGTTCTTCACCATTTTTTCGCATTAAAAATTTCTCAAACTCACTCTCCAACTCCACATGACCGATTCCCGTTCTCTCCATTTCCTCTGCCACAAATGAATGACACTCGCTGTCCAGAGCAAAATGGCAGATAAAACCGAGAATATACGCATACTCCGGAGATTCCGTTCCGTTTTCCCGAATCACCTTTCTTGCGTATTCTATAAATTCTGACGCCGGTCTTTCATGTATCTGAAACCCTATCTGACTTACCGGGTTAGGCGATAAAGGTTTGTAGAAAAACAGATAATCCGGACCCTGTAACCCTATTCTAAACTGTCTCAAATTCCTTAAAAGAAACTCTCTTTTCTTCGCATCAAGTTTCTGTAAAACACGATTTCCAAACTGGTTATGTGCATAAAGTGCTGGCATAACAATCCCTCCTTTTAATTTCTATTTCCTTGACTATATCATAAATCGCCTATATTTCCCATAGTTATTATTCACGTTTTCCTTCTATTGTCTGCCGAATAATACTCTTCATCATATCCTCCGACAACTGACCACTGACATATCCAAAGATATTTCCTTCTTTATCAATCATAAACGTAGTCGGATAGGAAGATATACCGTATTGCATAAATAATTCTCCTTCCGTATCCATGAGTACAGGATAAGTATAACCATTTTCTTTTAAAAATGTCTTAATTCCCTCTTCATCTGTCTCATTCCCTATATTTGGAGCAGCCACACCTAAAATAGCCACTTCCTCGTCATCTCCATATGATTCATAAAGTTTCTGTATGTCCGGCATCTCCGCTTTACACGGCGGACACCATGTGGCCCAGAAATTCAGGAAAATGGTTTTTCCTTTATAGTCTGCCAAAGAATGTTTTTTTCCATACTGGTCATATAAAGTAAAATCAATGGCGGACATCTCACTGTCTTCAGATTCTTTCTCCTGCTTCTCCGCCTCCGTTTCCTCCGCTTTTTTCTCCGGTTTCTTTGTCTCCGTATTGGAAGAAGTTCCCGATAAATATCCGGTAAATGCGTTCATTTTTCCCGTGAACATCAGTACACCCATAAGAATCATCAGAATTCCCCCGATTTTCACTGTATACCTGACTACTTTCATGTGACTTTTGAAAAATTCTAAAACTGTAGTCGTAAACAATCCAACTGCCAAAAACGGAAGAACAAAACCTGCCGTATATACGCCTATCAGTGCAAACCCCGTCCACTTTGTCGTCGCCGATGCTGCCATTAAAAGTACACTGGCAAGCGTCGGTCCTACACATGGCGTCCACGCAAAACTAAACGTAAATCCCATAACAAGGGCAACAATCGGGGACATGGCAAGCACATCTGCTTTCATCGGCAAACGTCTCTCTTTTCCAAGAAAAGAACTCTTTCCAAACGCCCCAAGTTGGTATAACCCAAATCCGACAACAAGAACCCCGCCTACTCTCGCAAAAATCAACTGATTATCCTTGAAGAAACTTCCAAACGCTGAAACTCCCAGCCCTAAAACAACAAAAGTAAAACTGATTCCCAAAACAAAAAATAACGTGTGAAGCATTACTTTACTCTTTTTAAAATGAATCTTGCCGTCCTCTCCTTTTACTCCCGCTCCTCCTGACAGATAACTAATATAAATCGGTATCAGCGGAAGCACGCACGGTGAAAAGAAACTCAGCAATCCCTGAAAAAATACCGTCACTACCGGTACACTGACATCAAATGAAAATCCCATGTATTTCTCCTTTTCTTTTTTATTCGATTGTTTGTAGAATAAAATATATTGACAAAAGTGTCAATGTCTTTTCTCCTTTACATCACTTCATTTTCTCTGTATACTTGTAGACAGAGAAAATATGCCAATTTTATGGCAGGAAAAGAGGTATATAATGGTTTCTTCAACATCATCTGATTACTTTGATATTTCCGCCTGTGCCGTCTCCGGAGGCTGTCTGCAAAGTCACTCAGGTCCGTATCTCTTTGGGCGTCATATTCATACCAGTTTTGAGGTCTATCTGATTACACAGGGAAATTGTTTTATGAATATTAACGGAAAAGATATTTCCTGCAAAAAAGATGATTTTATTATGATTTTACCGAACACGGTTCATTCTTTTGAGGTGAAAGAAAATGAGCAGTGTGAATTTCTGCACATTCACTTTGAACCTGAATTGTTTGCACATATTTTAGTGAAAAAGACACCTGAATTTTCCATATCACTTTCAGATGCCTTATTATTTCACTGCGATTTTTATTATAAACAACCGTCAAACATTACCCTTTTTAATCTAGTGACTTCCATTGTGGGCGTTTATCAGAATCCGAATTCTTATTCCGCCATATCAACCAATCTGTATGTCGCACAGTTAATGCTATACGTTTTGGAACAGGTTTCTAAGGACGAACCTCTGACACCGAGTGTTCATGTGCAGAACCGTTATATTTCCTATACGCTTCAATATGTTTCGGAACATTTTCAGGAGAAGATTTTAATTCCCGATATTGCGAAAGAATTGAACATTTCCACCCGCTATCTTGGAAAACTTTTCTCCCAGCACATGAATCTTACGCTTGCCAACTACATTAATATTTATCGGATCAATCAGGCAATTCAGTTGATGAGTTCCACCGATATGCCCCTTGTGGATATTGCTTTATCAATAGGGTTGAATGATTCCCAGCATTTTTCCAGACTGTTTTATAAAATCATTAATATGACACCGGGAAAATATAGAAAAATGATTCAAAAAGGGGAATAACATGAAAACTGCTGCACCGTTTTACACAGCGCAGCAGTTTTTTTATTATTGTTTTACCAATACCTTTGCATCATAAATGGAATATCCATATTTATCATTTCTCTGAATACCCTGGAATCTTACATATCTCGCTTTTACAGGGTTAAACCGTACCGTTACCTGCGGAGACTTCATTTCCTCTATCATCACCGTTTTGACGGTTTTGAAGTTTTTCCCATCGTCAGATACCTGAATATCATACAGCGCATCATGTCCGTTTTCAAAATACAACTGTATACCGGAAACAGTCGCTCTTGACGAAAGCTCAAATGTAATGTCTTCCTGATTTGTCCAGTCACTTGCCCATCTTGTCTTCATGCTGTCGTCGATGGCTGAAACTGCCTGATAATTGTAGATTGGATTTTTCTCATAACTGCTTGCTGTTGCGGCAATCGGTTTTACTGCCACGTCAGGAAGTGTTGCGTCTATATCTTCGTCAGGCTGATAGTCGCTGTCATACTTCACTGTTGTCAGTGAATGTGGTTTTAATGTAACGTCCACACTTCTGTCATCATCTATCACGGTAACTTTCTTCTCGCTATCCGTAATATTTCCAAGCATGACAGAAACCACTCCCTCATCGTCCATTACCGCCGTTTTCACAATGTCCGTATCTGTCGTTGTCTTAATGCTGACTGTTCCGGGCTGTACCGTTCGGCTAATCTGTTTCAAAATGTAATAAGACGGCTGATAGCATACGTTATTATTTTCATCTAGCATAACAGGAGCGTGACATTTGTTTACTACACCCTGAGTAGGGCCTCCCTCTCTGTCGAGAACAAGATTCCAGTCAATCCATGTTTCCGTTCCGTGTTCAAAATCATTTAAAATATCATAAATGTATCGGTCAGCAGGATCAAAACTTCCAAACCATGCCCCTTTTTCCTGACATGCCTCTGTGGCATACAGATGAATATCCGGGAATTTTTCTTTCACCGTATCCAGACTGTAAAAGTCTTTAGACCACATCGGAACTCCCTGAATTTCATGCCACACATCACCTGCATACCAATGAAATGCGATTCCGTCAATATATTTTCCTGCTTTTTCATTGCTCAATACTTTTGTGTTAAAATCGATAAATCCGTCATGGTGCATCGGGTCATTTCCCTTATCCCAATCCCAAATTAAAAGTTGTGGATCTAAGTTATTTCTCTCGAGTGCAGGTCCGAGATGATTTCCCACAAAATCAATCACCGCATCTGTAGACCATGTAGCCGCCTCCCATTTTGGATTGTTCTGCGCTTCATTCTGCATAGATAATGAATATACATCAATTCCCGCTTTTTCATACTCCTGAATATATTTCACAAGGTAATTTGCATAACTCTCATAGTATTCCGGTTTTACGGAATTATCCACAAAATTAATACCTGCTGTTCCTGTCTGTCCTCTTCTTACACCGCTTTTCTTCATCCATGCCGGCGGTGCCCAAGGTGCCGCAAAAAATTTGATGTCCGGTCTGTATGACTGTGCTTTTTTCACTGCCGGAATAATGTAATCCCAATCCTTCTCAATACTGAAATTTTTCAGTTCCGGATCAGGTTCTTCCGTGTCATTGTAACTGTAAGACCTTGTTGAAAAGTCCGCCGAACCGATAGTAGAACGCAAAACAGAATACTTAGCCCCATTCTCTCCAAAATACGCTTCGTAAACTTCTTCCTGCTTCTCCTTACTTAACTTCTGCAGATTGTAAGCAGCCGACTCCGTCATAGCCCCTCCCACTCCGAGAAAGGTCTGTCTTTTTTCCTCCGGATATACTTTTACATATCCGCTTGTCTTTGTCGCATCTGCTTTCTTAAAATGTAAATCCGGAAGTGTCTCGTCATATCCGCCCTCTTTCGCCGACACATGAACTCCAACTCTCCCTAAATCTTCCGCTGCCTGCACTTGCGGTGTTTGAAATCCTCCCAGTGACATTCCAAGCATTGCAAACGTCAGCATACCTGCCATAACTTTTCTCTTCATCAAATCCCTCCTTATTTTGCGTGATGCGCTACATAGTATTGATGAGAAAATAGTATTCCAGTTTTTGTACTTTGTCAACATTTTTCAATTCATTATTCCTTAAATTTTGTTTAAGTTTTACAAAAACAAAGTATATTATCTGCCATGAATATTGAACACTAAAAAATCAGGTAATATCAATCACCTGATTTTTCAGTCATCTCTTTATATGTCCATGTAACTCCTTTATCTGTCGATTGGAACACAATTCCGTCTGTCTCCGCTCCGTCTTTTGTCACCGTTATCGTCAATATATTATTTTCCTCCTCCGGCATATGCATATAGTCATATTCTTTTGCGGATTCCTGCAATTCCGTAACCGTATTCATCGGAAGTTCAATTTGTTTAAATGAAATTCCTCCATCTCGCGTTATGTATAATTCAGATTCAGATTGGGACGCACCCGTAAGCCCTGCAACCCCAAAACTCTCGTCAAAAAATAACAATCCTTCCGCAACTCCAAACTGTTCGCCAAACGGAGTTTCATTTATACTTTGCCATGTCTTTCCTCCGTCTGCAGTCTTTTCCAGTCCGTAGAATCTGCTCCCGGCAGCCGCATCTTTTTCCACCAAACGCCAGCCGCTGCGGTTATCTAATAGGAAATACATCGTTCCATTACCTCTGTCAACCGTCCACTTCTTCGCATCTTTCGCTTTATCAATCTGCTGTTTGTCATTCTCTTCGTTCAGTTTCTCCTGACTGATATACTCAAGATCCATAATATATCGGACAGGTGTAACACTACTTTTTTCCGGAATATGTAAGGACACCTCAAAACCGACAATTTCTCCGCCTCTTCTAAGTTGCAATAAACTATCCGCTCCGGCTTCCTTCCCGTCTCCGTCTGCATCTCCCGGAACATACCGTAAACCTTCCTCCGAACCGAATGCTCTTCGTCCAAGATAAAATATTTCATATATATTGTCTTCATAATCTGTTTTCGCCCAGACATTTACCTTCTTTTTCCACTCTGCCCTTTTCAAAATCTGAGTCATCGGAGACAAACGCATATCTTCATCATATTTGCCATTTACATTTCCGTCCAGCCAAACTGTCATGTCCTCACTCTTGTCTGCATCATAGTCGATGAGATACGTCCTTTTCTCTCCCTGTTTATCTTTCCCGTATATAAATGCGTCAATGTTTTGAATCTTTCCGTTTTTGTCAAATCCTATTTGAACTTTATCTGCAATATAAAGTTCTTCAGGCAATTCCAGTTCTTCATCTAAATCCGTCAAAATTCCTTCCACACCATTTTCAAACACATTATCATGCTCCAATTTTATCTCTTTTTTATGAAGCCATTCTTCCATTTTCCACGACAATGCCCCGTGATATGGAATTGCAGAATAGACTATGCGCCCTCCAAAGAAAAGTGTTGCCATAATAAAAATAGCAATTTCTGTATAAAAAACTGTCCTTTTTTCACGATATGCAGAGTCTGTCTTTCTGATAACCTTCCTTGAAATCGCCCATAAAATAAACGTTCCCACAAAGTCTGTCATTCCTACCGCCAATGTTGGAACATGGCTTCGCAAACCTCCGTATTGACACAAGTGCCATATCCGATACAGTGTAAAAATGTAAAACATCAAACTTATCTTTCCGGAAATCTTATAAATATATCTCATATTGCTCCTTTCCCTTACTATATTTTTTCAAATTATATAACATAAGTTCATGCTAATTAAACTTCTCATATCAATTTTTTTATAAAAAACACATTCCTTGTTCTCACTCAAATCCATAATATAATGTATCTATTGCCAACA